>NZ_JBEYYR010000003.1:347500-433129 GCF_040645635.1 Streptomyces sp. NPDC046727 | reverse complement strand
GGGGGGGGGGGGGGCGGTCCCGACCCCCCCCCCCCCCCGCCGCCCGCGCCCGCGCGCCCACCGCCGGCGGGGGCCCCCCCCCCCCCCCCGCCCCCGCCCCTGCTGGTCGAGGCCGGTCAGACCTTCAGCGTCTTGATCGACGTCGGCGCGTGGCCGGGCTCGGTGGCCAGGTCCTCGAACTCGCTGATGTCGCTGATGTCCATGGTGCGGCTCATCGAGATGTTGGTGATCCGCTCCAGGATCGCCTCGACGACGACCGGCACCCGGTACTCGGCGGCCAGCTTCTTCGCCTCCTCGAAGGCGGCGCCCAGCTGGTCCGGCTCGGTGACCCGGATCGCCTTGCAGCCCAGGCCCTCGGCGACCTTGACGTGGTCGACGCCGTAGACGCCGATCTCGGGCGTGTTGATGTTCTCGAATTCCAGATTGACCTGGAAGTTGATGTCCAGGCCGATCTGCGCCTGGCGGATCAGGCCCAGGTAGGCGTTGTTCACCAGGACGTGGACGTAGGGGATCCGGTGCTGCGCGGCGACCGCCAGCTCCTCGATCAGGAACTGGAAGTCGTAGTCGCCGGACAGGGCGACGACCGGGGAGTCCGGGTCGGCCTTGGCGACACCGATCGCGGCCGGGATGGTCCAGCCCAGCGGGCCGGCCTGGCCGCAGTTGATCCAGTGGCGCGGCTTGTAGACGTGCAGCATCTGCGCGCCGGCGATCTGGGACAGGCCGATCGTGGTGACGTACCGGGTCTCCGGGCCGAAGGCCTTGTTCATCTCCTCGTACACGCGCTGCGGCTTCATCGGCACGTTGTCGAAGTGCGTACGGCGCAGCAGGGTGGCCTTGCGCTCCTGCGTGGAGGCGATCCAGTCGGAGCGGTCGGGGAGCCTGCCCTCGGCCTTCAGCTCCTTGGCGACCTCGATGAACAGCTCCAGCGCGGCCTTGGCGTCGGAGACGACACCGTAGTCCGGCGGGAAGATCTTGCCGATCTGGGTGGGCTCGATGTCGACGTGGACGAACGTGCGGCCCTCGCGGTAGACGTCGAGCTTGTAGCCGGTGTGGCGGTTGGCCCAGCGGTTGCCGATGCCGAGGACGAAGTCGGACTCCAGGAAGTTCGCGTTGCCGTACCGGTGCGAGGTCTGGACGCCGACCATGCCAGCGTTCAGCTCGTGGTCGTCGGGCAGGGTGCCCCAGCCCATCAGGGTGGGGATGACCGGGGTCTGGGTCAGCTCGGCGAACTCGACCAGCAGGTCGGAGGCGTCGGCGCCGACGATGCCGCCGCCCGCGACGATGACCGGGCGCTCGGACTCCAGGAGGAAGGAGATGGCCTTCTCGATCTGGGCGCGGGTCGCGGCCGGCTTGTAGACCGGCAGCGGCTCGTACGTCTCCGGGTCGAACTCGATCTCGGTGAGCTGGACGTCGATCGGCAGGTCGATCAGGACCGGCCCGGGACGGCCGGAGCGCATCAGGTGGAACGCCTGCTGGAAGACGCCGGGGACCTGTGCGGCCTCCAGGACGGTGACCGCCATTTTGGTGACCGGCTTGGCGATCGAGGCGATGTCGACGGCCTGGAAGTCCTCCTTGTGGATCACATGGGTGGGCGCCTGGCCCGTGATGCACAGGATCGGGATGGAGTCGCCGATGGCGGAGTACAGACCGGTGATCATGTCCGTGCCGGCCGGGCCGGAGGTGCCGATGCAGACGCCGATGTTGCCCGGCTCGGTGCGGGTGTAGCCCTCGGCCATGTGCGAGGCGCCCTCGACGTGGCGGGCGAGGGTGTGGTTGATGCCGCCGCCCTCCTTGAGGGCCTTGTAGAACGGGTTGATCGCCGCGCCCGGCACACCGAAGGCGTCGGTGACGCCCTCGCGCTTGAGGATCTCAACTGCCGCGCGGGCAGCGGTCATACGAGCCATCGAGTACTCCTGCTTCGGCTGTCGGATGCGTACTCCCGTCGCGCCCCGCGGTGAGCACAGTCTCCAGGTGGTCCATTTCCGCAAACTTTCCGTAATGCGGAACTTAACTTCTACTATCTGGAAGCAATGTAGGTGGGCGCGCGGAGGTCGTCAAGAGCGGTCCGGACAGCGGCAAGCGCCGGACAGGAGGGCCGCAGAGGAGGACCATGGGTAGCGCCGTCCCGACGCGACGCCTTGGAGTGGGCCATGCCCGAGAGCGTTCCGGTGCGCTGCCCGGTCTGCCGGCGCGCGCATGTCTACACCGCGCCGGCGTATCCCTGCGCCTGCGGGACACCCACCGCCCCGCGCCTGGATCCGGCGACGGAGCCGGCCGTGGCGGCGCACCGCGCCTGGGAGGACGAGTGGCTCACGGTGCCGTGCGCGGCCTGCGGGCGCCTGGGCCACTGGCCGCGTCCGGAACTGGGCTGCCCGTGCGGCACGGTCCTGCGCATCGCGGTGGCGCAGCCGCCGGCCGGGGAGACGGCTCCGGCCGAGCCCCCGCACGCTCGCGCCGCCGGCCACGAACCGGACGACGGCACCGAGGGCCCGGCCGGGCACCGCGCCCCTTTCCAGCCCCACACCATCCGCACCGCCCGCGACGCCGTCACCACCGCCGCGCTCTATCTGCGCTGGCTCGGCTACCGGGACATCCGCCGCGCCGACCAGCGGCCCCCGAACGGCATCGGGCTCGCCGCGCGCGGGCTGCTCGCCCAGGTGGACCCGACCGTACGGCCGGCCGCCCCGCGGGACGTGGAGTGCCTGTGGCTGACGGCGATGACCGAGTCCGCGCAGTGCGTGTACTTCTCGCTCGCCGGCTACACCAGCGCCGCCCGGGCCGGCGCGGACACGCTGGGGATTCCGCTGTTCGTGCTCGACCTGGCGGGCGTGCCGCAGCCGGTGAACGACGCCGCCGAGGCCCTGCACGTCACGGGGGCGCCGGCGCCGGCGACCAGAGCGCGGGACGGGCACGTGTGACACGGCCGCCCGACGAACCCCGGGACGGGTACACCACCGACAGCGCGCTCGCCCGGGGATCGCCGTGGAACATTCAGCGGATGCTCGCTTGCGGGCGGTTCACACCCCGTACTTCGCCCGCAGTTCCACCTTGCGGACCTTCCCGGACACCGTCATCGGGAAGGAGTCGAGGATCTGGAGCCGGCTCGGGACCTTGTAGTGCGCCAGACGTCCCTGACAGAAGTCCCGCAGCTCCTCCAGCGTGAGCGGGTCCGCGGGGTCGCGCGGGATCACGCAGGCGAGGACCTCCTCGCCGTACCGCTCGTGCGGCACCCCGACGACCTGGACGTCCCGGATCTTCGGGTGGGCGTAGAGGAACTCCTCCACCTCGCGCGGGTAGATGTTCTCGCCGCCGCGGATGATCATGTCCTTGATCCGGCCGACGATCTCCACGTAGCCGTCCTCGCGCATGACCGCGAGGTCCCCGGTGTGCATCCAGCGGCCCGCGTCGATCACCTCGGCCGTCTTCTCCGGCTCGTTCCAGTAGCCGAGCATCACGCTGTAGCCGCGCGTGCACAGCTCCCCCGCCGTGCCTCGGGGCCGGGTCACTCCGGTGGCCGGGTCGACGACCTTGACCTCCAGGTGGGGCAGGACCCGGCCGACGGTGGCGGTGCGGTGCTCCAGGTCGTCCTCGATCCGCGTCTGCAACGACACCGGGGACGTCTCCGTCATGCCGTAGCAGATGGAGACCTGCTCCATGTGCATCTCGGCGACCACCCGCTTCATCACCTCCACCGGGCAGGGCGAGCCGGCCATGATGCCGGTGCGCAGGGTGGACAGGTCGTAGGAGGCGAAGTCCGGGAGGTTCAGCTCGGCGATGAACATGGTGGGCACGCCGTACAGGGACGTGCACCGCTCCCGCTGCACCGCCTCCAGCGTGGCCTTCGGGTCGAAGGACGGGGCCGGGATGACCATGCAGGCGCCGTGCGAGGTGGCCGCCAGATTCCCCATGACCATGCCGAAGCAGTGGTAGAACGGCACCGGAAGGCAGATCCGGTCCTGCTCGGTGTAGGCGATCGACTCCCCGACGAAGTACCCGTTGTTGAGGATGTTGTGGTGGGAGAGGGTCGCCCCCTTCGGGAAGCCGGTCGTGCCCGAGGTGTACTGGATGTTGATCGGGTCGTCGCAGGACAGGTCCTCGTACACGACGTCGGCCGTCCCTCGCGCGAGCAGCGCCTCCCAGCTCGGGTCGCCGATGTACACGACCTCCCGCAACTCGGGGCACTTGCCCCGCACCTGCTCGGCCATCGCCCGGTAGTCGCTCGTCCTGTGGCGCAGGGAGGCGAAGAGGAGACGGACGCCGGCCTGGCCGAGGACGTACTCGACCTCGTGGGTGCGGTACGCCGGGTTGATGTTGACCATGATCGCGCCGATGCGGGCGGTGGCGTACTGGACCAGGACCCACTCCGGGCAGTTGACCGCCCAGATGCCCACCCGGTCGCCCTTGGTGACCCCGCCGGCGACCAGCGCCCGCGCCAGCTCCTCGACGTCCACGCCGAATTGTGCGTACGTCCAGCGCCGCCCCGACTCCACGTCGACCAGCGCCTCGCGGTCCGGCCAGGTCGCGACGGCCCGGTCCAGGTTGGCGCCGATGGTGTCGCCGAGCAGGACGGTCGGGCTCGTCCCGTGCGTGTACGACTGCCCCTGGGTCACCGGAAGTCCTCCTCGCGGTACTCGTTCGCCGAGCCCGCGGCCGTGGCCTCGCGCAGCTCGATCCGGCGGATCTTGCCGGAGACGGTCTTGGGCAGCGCGCCGAACTCCAGCCGGCGGATGCGCTTGTACGGGGCGAGCACCTCGCGGGAGTGCTCGAAGACGACCTTCGCGGTGTCGGGGCCGGGCTCCCAGCCCTCGGCGAGGACGATGTACGCCTTGGGCACGGCGAGCCGCAGCTCGTCCGGGGCGGGCACGACGGCCGCCTCGGCCACCGCCTCGTGCTCCAGCAGCGCGCTCTCCAGCTCGAACGGACTCACCTTGTAGTCCGAGGCCTTGAACACGTCGTCGCTCCGGCCGATATAGGTGAGATAGCCCTCTTCGTCCCTGGTCGCGATGTCCCCCGTGCGGTAGTAGCCGCCCGCCATGGCCTCCGCCGTGCGGTCGGGGTCGCCGTGGTAGCCGGTCATCAGGCCGACCGGGCGCTCGGAGAGGTCGAGGGCGATCTCGCCCTCGGTGGCGCCGGGCGCGCCGGAGACCGGGTCGAGGAGATCCACCCGGAAGCCGGGGCTGGGGCGGCCCATGGAGCCGGTCTTCAGCGGCTGGCCGGGGCTGTTGGAGACCTGCACGGCGGTCTCGGTCTGGCCGAAGCCGTCCCGGACGGTGACGCCCCAGGCGCGCCGGACCTGCTCGATGACCTCGGGGTTGAGCGGCTCCCCGGCGGCCACGATCTCGCGGGGCGGGGTGCGCAGCTGCCCGAGGTCGGCCTGGATGAGCATGCGCCACACGGTCGGCGGGGCGCAGAAGGTGGTCACACGGGCCCGGTCCATCTCGGCCATCAGCCGGGACGCGTCGAAGCGGGTGTAGTTGAAGAGGAAGACGGTCGCCTCGGCGTTCCACGGCGCGAACAGGTTGGACCAGGCGTGCTTGGCCCAGCCGGGCGAGGAGATGTTCAGGTGCACGTCACCGGGTTTGAGGCCGATCCAGTACATGGTGGCCAGATGCCCGATGGGGTACGAGGTGTGGGTGTGCTCGACCAGCTTGGGGCGGGCGGTCGTACCCGAGGTGAAGTAGAGCATCAGCGGGTCGTCGGCGAGGGTCGGGCCGTCGGGGACGAAGTCGGCGGGAGCGGTGTACGCGTCCTCGTACGGCTCCCAGCCCTCCTCCGGCAGGCCGCCGACCGAGATCCGGGTGTAGGCGCCGGGCACGTCGGCGAACTTGGCGGTGTCCTCGGCCCGCACGATCACATGCTTCACCCGGCCCCGGTCCACCCGGTCGCGCAGGTCGGCCGGGCCGAGCAGCGGGGTGGCCGGGATGACGACGGCGCGCAGCTTCATCGCGGCCAGCGCGGTCTCCCACAGTTCGGCCTGGTTGCCGAGCATGACGAGGATGCGGTCCTCGGCGGCGACCCCGCGCCCGCGCAGCCACCGGGCCACCCGGTTCGAGCGTTCGGCCAGCTCGGCGAAGGAGAGCCGGGTCTCGGCGCCGTCCTCCTCGACGATGTGCAGCGCGGTCCGGTCGTTGCCGGCGGCGATCACGTCGAACCAGTCCAGCGCCCAGTTGAAGTGCGCCGGCCGCGGCCAGCGGAAGCCCTCGTAGGCGGTGGCGTAGTCCTCACGGTGCTCCAGGAGGAAGTCCCGTGCGTTCCTGAAGGCATCGGTCGCCGTCGTCATCTGCGTCCTCCCATGTTCCGGACCATTGCCGGGCGGCTCTCTGGCATCGTCTAATCCGTGATGCAGGTCTCACTACCCCCGAACGGGGGTGTGGGCACGCGGAGGGGCGGACAGGTGACGGCAGACGCGGCGGGGGCGGTGGAGATCGGGGGCGCGCTGGCCCGGCTGCGGCGCGCGACGGGACTGCCCGTCGCGTTCGGCGGCCTGCTGGAGTCCGGCCGGCCGCAGGTCCGCATCAGCGAGTTGAGCGGCACGACCACGGCCGCGCTGCGCTCGCTCGCGGTGACCTCCGGAAGCGGGCTCGGCGGCAAGGCGGTGGCGCTGGCCCGGCCGTGCGCGGTGCCGGACTACCCCAGCTCCCGGCAGATCAGCCACGAGTACGACGTACCGGTGGCCGCCGAGGGCATCCGCTCGGTGCTCGCGGTGCCGGTCGTGGTCCGACGCCGGGTGCGCGGGGTGCTGTACGGCGCGCTGCGCTCGGCCCAGCCGCTCGGTGACCGCACGCTGGGCGCGGCGATGGCGGCGGCGCGGGACGTGGAGCAGGCGCTGGTGGTGCGGGACGAGGCGCGGGGGCTGCTGGCGGCGGCCCGGCCGGAGCGGGCCGGCCCCGATCAGGGTGCCGCCTGGGAGCAGGTGCGTGAGGCGCATGCGGCGCTGCGGGCACTGGCCCCCCGGATCGGCGACCCGGGGCTGCGGGAGGAACTGCTGGCCGCGTGCGGTCTGCTGACCTCGCCGCCGCGAGCCGGGGGCGTGACCCTGGCGCCACGCGAGCTGGACGTGCTGTCCTGGGTGGCGGCAGGGGCCACCAACGCGGCGGTGGCCGAGCGACTGGGCCTGCGGCCGGAGACGGTCAAGGGGTATCTGCGTGCGGCGATGCGGAAGCTGGGCGCGCACACACGAGGGGAGGCGGTGACCGCGGCCCGCAGGGCGGGGCTGCTGCCATGACCCGAAGGCGGTGAGGAAACCTTCCCATTCATTCGGCGCCACTTTGAATTTCCCTCTGCATGACTGTTTGTTATTTCCCTCACCACGGCTTCCGTCCGAATTTCAAGGATCGTTGCCTAGAATTTGGCCCGGACACGACACACGAGGGGAGCGGTGACCGTGCGACGGGACTTCCAGGAGCCTGCCAGGTGCCGCCCCGACCTGGTCATCGGCCGCGAGGAGTTGTTCGCCGGCGCCCGGGAGCAACTCGCCTCGGGGGGCAGTGTGCTGCTCCACGGCCCCGCCGGAATAGGGAAATCCACCGTCCTGCGGGCATTGGCCGAGGAATACGGCGCCACCGCGCGCACCGTCTTGCGCTGCTCGGCCACCGAGTCCGAATCCCACCTTCCGTTCCTCGCCCTCGCCGACCTCCTCGGCCTGGTCCTCGACGACGTCGCCCCCCGCCTGCCCGCCGCCCAGCGCACCGCCCTGGAGTCGGCGCTCACCGGCCGCGGCGAGTCCAGCCTGCAGCGCGACGGCCTCGCCCTGCGCCTCGCGGTGCTCTCCGCGCTGCGCGCGCTCGCCGCCCACGGCCCGGTCCTGGTCGTCGCCGACGACCTGCAGTGGCTGGATCCGGCCAGCGCCGAACTCCTCGGCTTCGCCGCCCGGCGCCTGGAAGGCACCGCGGTGCAACTGCTCTGCGCGGTCCGCACGGAGGGCCAGGAGAGCCAGGAGTACGACCGTCACCTGCGTGCCTGCCCGCCGGGCACCCTCGCGGTCCGGCTGGCCGCGCTCTCCCGCACCCAGGTCGCCCAGCTGCTCGACCATCGCGGCCACGGCGGCCTGAGCCGCTCCACGGTCCGCGAGATCCACCGCACCAGCGGCGGCAACCCGCTGTTCGCCCTGGAACTCGGCCGCGCCCTCGCCGAGAACCCCACCCCACCCCGCCCCGGCGAACCGCTGCCGGTGCCGACCTCGCTGCGCGCCCTGGTCCTCAGCCGGCTGGACATGCTCTCCGTGGAGGCCCGCCGCACCCTGCTCGTGGCCAGCGCCGGCGCCCGCCCCACCCCGGCCCTGCTGCACGCGGCCGGCCGGGAGAACGCCGAGGCCGAGTGCGCCCAGGCCGCCGAACTCGGGCTGCTGGCCACCGAGCCCGACGCCCCGGCCGTACGGTTCGCGCATCCGCTGATCTCCGCCGCCCTGTACGCGGAGGCGCCCGCGCACGAACGGCGGGCCGCGCACGCCGCGCTGTCCACCGCCGCGTCCGACCCGATAGAGCGGGCCCGGCACCTGGCCCTCGCCACCACCGGCACCGACCCCGAGGTGGCCGCCCGGCTCGCCGAGGCCGCGGCCCTCGCCCGGGACCGCGGGGCACCGTCGGTCGCCGCCCAGCTGGGGCTGCTCGCCGCCCGGCACACCCCCGCCGACGGCACCCCGAGCCAGGAGGAGCGCCGGCTCACCGCCGCCGAGGACGCGATCACCGCCGGCGAGGTCGACCTGGCCCGGGACATCGCCCGGGAGGTGCTGACCCGGGCGGCGGTGCCCGCCGACCGGGTGCGGGCCTGGATCATCGTCATCGACACCGCCGGCCACACCATGGCCGAGGTCGACGCCGTTTTCCCCCAGGCCCTCGCCGACGCCGGCGACGACCCCCGGCTGCTGGCCCTCGTCCACTACCAGCTCGCGTGGCGGGCGCTCATCGTGGAGGGCGACTTCACCGAGGCCCGCGAGGCCGCCGCGCACGCCGCCGAGCTGGCGGCGCGCGGCCAGGACCGGCGCACCGAGCTGCTCGCCCTCGCCTTCCAGGCGCAGACCGAGACCCTGATGGGCCATCCGGAGGCACCCCGCACCATCAAGCGGGCCCTGAAGGAACCCCAGGACCCCCGGGTGGCCTGCCATCACAACGGCGCGGGCAGCGCCCGGTTCCGCTGGCTGGTCATGGGCGACCAGCTGGCCGAGGCCCGGGCCACCGTCACCGCGCTGCTGCGCGAGGTCCGCCGGCGCGGCTCGGTGGAGAGCGAGGTGCACTTCCTGCGCGGCCTCGCCGAGACCGAACTGCGCGCCGGGCACTGCGGACGCGCCCTCGACCTGGCCCGCGAGAGCCTGCGGCTCGCCCGGGACTCCGGGATCGGCGAGACCGCCTCGGCGATGCTCACCTCGCTCGCGGAGGCCTCCGGCGGCGATGTGGACCGCGCGCTGGCGCTCGCCCGGGAGGCGGTGGAGCACGCCGAGGAGGACGGCGACCAGATGTACCTCTCGCGGGCGCTGGGCGCCCTCGGGTACGCCCAGCTGGTGGCCGGGGACCCGGCGGGCACCGTGCGCTCGCTGCGCCGGGTGCGCAGCCTGGAGCTGGGGCTCGGCATCACCGACCCGGCCCGCGGTCGCTGGCACGGGGACCTCGCCGAGGCACTCGTCCGGATCGGTGAACCCGCCGAGGCGCAGGACGTCATCGACGTCAGCCGCGAGCACGCGCTGCGGCTCGGCAGGGAGAGCGTGCTCGCCGTGCTCGACCGGTCCGAGGCCCTGGTGCGCGCCGCGCAGGGCGACCTGGAGGCGGCCGTCGCCCAGCTGACGTCCGCTCAGGACCGGCTCGGCAAGCTCGGCTACGGCCTGGAGGAGGCGCGGGCGGCGTTCGCGCTGGCCCGGCTGCGCAGCAGACGTCCGGCCACCGGCCTCGGCGCCACGGACACGCGAGCCACCGGCCTCGGCACCGCAGAGACCCGGGCCACCGGCCTGGGCGCCACGGACACGCGGGCCACCGGCTCCGGCACCGCAGAGACCCGGGCCACCGCCCTCGGCGCCACGGAACCCCAAGCCACCGGCTCCGGCCTCACGAAGGCCCGACCCACCGGCTCCGGCACCGCAGAGACCCGGGCCACCGGCCTCGGCGCCGCAGAGATCCGAGCCACCGGCCTCGGCGTTCCGGAGGCCCGAGCCGCAGGTCTTGGCGCCACGGAGGTGCGAATAGGCTCCGCCTCCGCGGCCGTCGACGAGGCGATGCGGATGTTCCGCCGCTGCCGGGCGCTGCCCTGGCTGCGCCAAGTGGAGGAAGCCCTCACCACCCCCGAGCCGGAACCGGCGCCGGCCATTCCGGACGCGCCGGCCGCCCTGGACATGCTGGCCGCGATGGAGCGTCAGGTCGCCGCGCTCGTCATGGAAGGCGCCACCAACCGGGAGATCGCGGCCCGGCTGTTCATCAGCGTGAAGACGGTGGAGGCGACGCTGACCCGGGTCTACCGCAAGCTGGGGATCCGATCGCGGGTCGACATCGTCCGATTGGCGGCAGGTCGCCGCGCGAAGTGAGAACACGGCCGGTTAACTGAACCGGACCGAGGGTTTTCCCTCACCCAACCCCCTAGGGGGTTCCCTCATTGGGAGCCAAGGGTTCCGGGTCCTAGCGTAAGGGGCGTGCCGCTCGCCCGGGCACACGGGGGTCGGTCCCGCGACCCCCGTGCACACCCCCCACACCCGCGCGACCCCCACCGGTGCAACCCCCACTGAGGAGACTCATGTTCGGGCTCAGACGTGCCAGAAAGACCGCCGCGACCCTGGTGGCCACCGCCGCCGCCGCGGCGACCGCGCTGCTCGCCTCCCCCACGGCGAGCGCCGCACCCCAGCCCATCGTCGGCGGTACGACCACCACGACGACCGCGTACCCGTTCATGATGCAGATCACGGACGCGTCCGGGAACCAGTTCTGCGGCGGCACCCTGGTGGCCGCCCAGAAGGTCGTGACGGCCGCGCACTGCATGGTCGGCGAGACCACCAGCAGCGTCCGTGTGGTCGGCGGCCGGACCTACCTGAACGGCACCAACGGCACGGTGAGCCGGGTCAGCAAGATCTGGATCAACCCGGACTACACGGACGCCACCAACGGCGACGACGTGGCCGTGCTGACTCTCTCGACGTCGATGCCGTACACCGCGGCCAAGTACGTCTCCTCCTCCCAGACGGGCGTCTACGCGGCCGGCACCACGGCCCGGATCCTCGGCTGGGGCACCACCTCGGAGAACGGCAGCTCCTCCAACCAGCTGCGGACCGCGACCGTGCCGATCGTGTCCGACTCCAGCTGCCGCTCCTCCTACGGTTCGGACTTCGTCCAGTCCGACATGGTTTGCGCCGGATACACGTCCGGTGGCGTTGACACCTGCCAGGGCGACAGCGGCGGTCCCCTGATCATCGGGGGCGTCCTGGCAGGGATCACTTCCTGGGGCGAGGGGTGCGCGGAGGCCGGTTACCCGGGTGTCTACACCCGGCTGACCACCTTCTCGGACCTGGTGACCACGCAGGTCAACTCGTAGCCCGGAAGATTTCCCGAGCACCCCTCGGGTGATTGCCAGGGGGCGTTGCGAGCCACCACGAGCGGCCCGCAACGCCCCCTATCCACGTGCCCGGCTACGCCGTCCGGCGGCCCGTCGCGGAGGCGAAGCCCAGCCAGGTGTGCCGGTTTCCCGCCCAGCACCAGCCGACCTTGGGGGCGTCACGGCGCTCGCGGCCGTCCCGTCCGGTCCCGTTGCTGATCCAGATCGCCGGGGTCCGGGCCTCGGTGTTGAGGGCGGGCAGCGCCTCGTCCGGGCTCCAGTTGGCCATGTGGTCGCCGCGGTCGAGGCCGGTGAGGAAGTAGAGCGGGGCGTCGGGCAGCGCCACCGTGTCCAGCGGGGCGAAGAGGTCGACGTCGGGCATGTCGACGACCACGAACCCGGGCTTCCCCGCGCGGCGGAGCAGCGGCGCGAGGGCGGAGGCCGGGGCGCGGTCCGGGTGAACGGCGAGCAGCGCCCCGCCGCCCGAGAGGTCCTCTCCCGTCGCGGCGAAGGCACGCACCTCGGCGGCGGACAGCCCGGCGGTCTCGTGCACCCCCAGCTCGATCAGTCGTTCGGCCTGTGCGCTCGGGGCCGGAAGTGCGGGCAGAACGGGGGCGGATACGGGCGTGGTCTCGGGCACGATGCTCCCAGGGACGACGACACGGGGACCCAGGGTCAACGTGACGGCCCGTCGGAACCTTCCCCTCCGCCTGCCGCCGGGCGTCAGCGCGGTACGACGTCCCCGAACCGGATGTCGTAGGACTCCCCCGGATGCAGCACACGCAGCATCCGCTCCCCCTCCGCGGCCACCTCCTCCCGCCGGCCCTTCGTCAGCCGGTCGAAGGTTTCGATGACCAGGGCGCCGGGGTCGAGCTTCCACAGTCCGGCCAGGAAGCCGTCGACCAGGAGGGTGCGGTAGGCCTGGTTGCCCCGCGCGTTGCGGCCCCGGTGGGCGGGCGGGATCACGCGGGTGCGGTCGGCGTGGGAGAGCAGGAGGTTGTCGAACTCGGGCAGGAAGCGGGGCGGGGCCGGGGTGGCCGGGTCGGGCCGCGGGGCGTCGGGCAGGTCGAACAGTTCCACGCCGTCCGGGTCACGGAAGGTCAGCAGCCGCGGGCGCAGCCTGTCGAACGCGGGCCGCAGACGGGTGAGCCCGGCCCAGGTCTGCATGTCCTTCACGGAGGCGGGGCCGAAGGCGGCGAGGTAGCGCAGGACCACGGACTCCGGCGCCGGGGCCGGCTCGGCGGGGCGGCCCAGCCACTGCTCGGCGGTGGTGAGAGCGACCTGGCCGCTCTCCTCCCACAGCCCGCGCGGGGTCACCTGGACGAGCGGGAGCGTGCAGCGGGCGGCGACGGCGAGGGCCCCGGGGTCGGCGTCCGGCCACTCGGCGGCCAGCGCCTGGCGCAGCTCGGCCATGGTCCGGGGCCCGGCCTCGACCAGCTCCCGGGCGACGGCGGCGAGCCGGTCCAGGTCGACGCCGGCCAGCCCCTTGCGGAAGTTCCCCAGCTCGCGGTCGCGGGCCGGCTGCACCAGGGGCCGCAGGGCGAGGCAGTCGTCGGCGGTGTGGGTGTGGATCGTGGACCGCATCGTGACGATCCGCGCCACTTCCCGGCGGGCCATCAGCCCGGCCAGCTGGTCCGGCGCGAACCCGTCCAGGCGGGCGGCGAGGGCGTAGTACGGGGGCTTGGTGTTCTGCGCCTGAAGTCCGAGGAGGTGTTCGACCGCGTCCCGCGCGGACCGCGGGGAGCGGCGCAGCAGGAGCTGCCGGGCGAGGGTGGCGCGGTTCAGGGCACGGACGTCCAGGACGGGGGCCACGCGCGCGGGGTCGCCCCCGCGGCCCGTGCGCCGCCGCTCACTGCTCTCAGTCATGCCCGCACGCTAACCCCCATTGCGGACAGCCTCTGTCCGCAATGGGCCCGGTGGACGGCGGGCCGAACCCGGCGACCGGGCACGGCGCGCGGATATCCTGCACATACCCCCGCTGGGTGATCACGCCGTACGCAGGCACCACGGAGAGGCGGCCGATGTCCGAGCGATTCAACGGCAGGAACGGCGGACGCAGGTCCGTCTGGCGCCGCGCCGCCACCGCGCCCCAGCCGCCCGCCGCCGAGCCGCCCACACCCGCCGCCGGTGCGGCCGGGGCCGCCGGGCCGGCGAGCGTCGTGGAGGCCGCGCTCTACCGCGACGGCGTCCGGGTCGCCTCCCCCGCCGGCCTCGCCGAGACCTACCGCGCGCTGCGCGAACAGCCCTCGGGCATGGCGTGGATCGGCCTGGCCCGTCCCACCGGCGACGAACTGCAGTCCCTGGCTGCCGAGTTCGGGCTGCACCCGCTCGCCGTCGAGGACGCGATGGAGGCCCACCAGCGGCCCAAGCTGGAGCGGTACGGCGACACGCTGTTCGTCGTCCTGCGGGCCGCCCGCTACCTGGACGCGCCGGAGGAGGTCGACTTCGGCGAACTGCACGTGTTCGTCGGCCCGGACTTCGTCATCACGGTCCGGCACGGCGCCGCCCCTGGCCTGTCGGCGGTCCGCCACCGCATGGAGGAATCACCCGAGCTGCTGAAACTCGGCGCGGAAGCGGTGCTCTACGCGATCCTGGACGCGGTGGTAGACGGCTACGCGCCCGTCGTGGCCGGCGTCCAGAACGACATCGACGAGATCGAGACCGAGGTGTTCCGCGGCGACCCCGAGGTGTCCCGCCGTATCTACGAGCTCTCCCGGGAGATGGTCGAGTTCCAGCGCGCCACCCGCCCGCTCGTCGGCATGCTGCACGGTCTGATGGCAGGGTTCGCCAAGTACGAGACCGACGAGGAACTCCAGCGCTACCTGCGGGACGTCGCCGACCACGTCACCCACATCAGCGAACGCGTCGACGGCTTCCGCCAGGCCCTCACCGAGATCCTCACGGTCAACGCGACCCTGGTCACCCAGCAGCAGAACGCGGAGATGCGGGCCCTTGCGGAGGCGGGCTTCGAGCAGAACGAGGAGGTCAAGAAGATCTCCAGCTGGGCCGCCATCCTCTTCGCGCCGACGCTGGTCGGAACCATCTACGGCATGAACTTCGTCCACATGCCCGAACTGCGGTGGGGCTTCGGATATCCCTTCGCGATCGGCTTGATGGGCCTCGTGTGCGGAAGCCTGTACGTCATTTTCAAGCGACGGGACTGGCTCTAGGACGAGCGGACACCGGCGGGACGGCCGTAGTGCTCCGCGACCTTCGCCGCCGTACGCACGCAGATCCGCAGGATCCGGACCGACTGGGAGATACGCGGATGCCTCTGGGGGCCGGCCCAGGGCGCGAAGTTCGTCCACGGCGGAGCCTCGATCCCCGGGTACGCCCGGTCGGGCGGCGGCACGAAGACGGCGGACCGGGACGCGTCCATCGCCGAGTGGCACGTGCTGTACGACGATCCCGGCCACGAACTCCGGCTGCTCGGCCTGCGTCCGCCGCCCAGGGCGTTCGGGTCGGGTGTGCTGGACACGGACGGCGCCTGCGGGAAGAGGGGGCCAAGGCCCGGGAGCGGCTGCTGGCGCTTTGAGACGATGCCCGGGCTCGCGCCTCGCGGACGGGAATGCGCGCGGACGGTGTGGTGTCGTACGAGTGGATCACGGACTCGGTGAGAGGGGCGGGCGTGAGTGACGCGTTGGTGCTGGGTGGCGGTGGAGTGGGTGGGATCGCCTGGATCACGGGGCTGCTGGCGGGGCTCGCGGATGCCGGGCGGGACGTGACGGGGGCCGGTCTGCTCGTGGGGACCTCCGCCGGGTCCACCGTGGCGGCCCAGCTGGGCAGTGGGCTGAGCCTGGAGGAGCTGTACGCGCGGCAGACGGACCCCGCGCTGCAGGCCGCCGAGATCATGGGCGAGATCGATATGGAGAAGTTCGCCGCCGAGATCGGGGGCGCCATGGAATCGGCCTCGTCCATGGCGGAGTTGCGACGGGCGGTGGGGAAGGTGGCGCTTGCTTCGCGGACCGTCTCCGAGCCCGAGCGGCGCGCGGTGATCGAGTCGCGGCTGCCGTCCCACGAGTGGCCGGAGCGGGCCCTGAAAGTCGTCGCGGTGGACGCGGAGAGCGGTGAACCGCGGGTCTTCGACCGGGCCTCCGGCGTGCCACTGGTGGACGCTGTCACGGCGAGCTGTGCCGTGCCCGGCGTGTGGCCGCCGGTGACGATCGGCGACCGCCGGTACGTGGACGGCGGGGTGCGGTCCGTCGCCAACGCCGACCTCGCCGCCGGTGCCGACCGGGTGCTGGTGCTGGTGCCGCTGGGCCCCACCGAGCCGCTCCCCAGCGAGCAGCCGCTGGAGCGGTCCGTGGCAGAGCTGCGCGCCGCGGGCGCCGAGGTCGTGGTCGTCGCTCCCGACGAGGCGTCGGCCGCGGCGATCGGCGACAACCCGCTGGACCCGGCCACCCGCCGCCCCGCCGCGGAGGCGGGCCGGGCGCAGGGTCGGGCACTCACGCTCCCCTGGACGCGGGGCTGAGCCGGCACCTCCCTCCCCGGCCGTACGCCGGCGGGTTCACGGTCCGCGGTCGCACACCGACGGCAGCCAGGTCAGGCCCCGGGTGCCGCTGAGGGTGTCCAGGGAGCGGAGCAGGGTGTCCAGGTGGCCGGGGTGGGCGAGGAATTCGATCGTCGCCTCGGCGAACGCGTCGCGTACCGCCGGCGGCATCGCGTCGGAGGCGTCGAAGCAGCGCACCGCCCGGTCGTCGCGGAGGGTGAGCGCGAGGGAGCGGTGCCAGTCGGAGCGGGCGTCGCCGGGGTCGGGCCGGACCCCGGCGTGGACGGAGAAGCCCGACTCCTCGGCGGTCCAGGCGCGTTGGGCGTCGGCGGAGGCCAGGTAGCGGATCAGCTGCTTCGCCTCCGGTGTGGCGTGCAGCAGGGCGACCAGGTCTCCGGAGACCTCCCAGGCGCGGGTGGCGGGGGCCCCGAAGATCAGCTGGGCGGAGGGCTCGTAGCGGCCGTCGGCGTCCTGCCAGGCGGGCCGGTTGCGGATGAACGACGCCTGGTGCTCCAGCGTGCAGCCGCGCGGGGTCGCGGTGACCGGTTCCGACGCCTTCTCGTACGGGGTCTTCAGGGCCCGCCGGACGAGGTCCGGGTCGCCTCCGGCGCCGACCAGACCGCCCCAGGTGGTCCACGCGTCTCTCACCTGCTTCGACCGCCAGGGCAGCTCGCCCCGCGCCCACCGCTCGTAGACGTCCGGGCCGTACCGCTGGAGCAGGATGTCCTCGATCCAGTCGGTGCCGGGCCAGCCGCTGGTGGCGCCGGAGCCCATGCCGACGCACCACTCGGCCGGCTGGTGCACCGCCTGTCTGCGCTGCTGCTCCCCGACGCCGGCCGGGTACCAGACGATGCTCTTCAGGTCGGCCTTGAGCGGGAACCAGTACACATGGCCGTCCGTCAGCCGGGTGGCCCACGACGTGCCGAAGTCCTCGCTGTTCACCAGCTTTTCGAGCGGGACCAGATGCTTCTGCCGGGCGTACTCGGCGAGTTCGCCGGGGCCGGTGAGCACCACCACGTCGGGCGGTGTCCCGGCCTCCACATCGGCGCCGAGCACCTGGCTCTCGGCGTTGCTGCCCTGGTAGTCGACATGGACGTGGTACTTCCGCTCGAAGGGCTCGATGACCGCCTTCCGGAAGTTCGTCTCGTCGTCGCCGGTCCAGTTGGCCAGCAGGGTGACGGTCGGCTCCTGCCCGAGGGCGCGTACGCCGATCACGACGGCCGCCGCGAGGACTGCCAGGCAGCTCGCCACCACGGTGACGGTGCGGACCAGACGGCGGGAGGGCCGGGGCCGGGCGCTCACCGGGGCCTGAACCGGTAGTCGTCGATGTGCCGCCGCAGGCCTGTCTCGGCCAGTGCCATGAGCAGGACGCCTCCTATCAGGATCCACACCGCCGCCGCCGCGCGGAAGCCGGTGTGCGCGAGGTACGAGGCGGTGTCCCGCCCCGCGTCGGGGATGAGCCGCCCGGGCAGCGGGCGGTCGAGCAGGGCCCGGGTGTCCGCCATGCCCTGCTGGGTCCACACGGTGAACAGCACGGTGGTGACGACCCCGGCGAGCAGCAGGACGGCCGCGGCGATGAGCTGGCGGTTGTAGCGGCGCCGGAAGCGGCGGCGGAGGAAGAGCTGGGTCTCCAGCAGCGCGGCACCGAGGGCGAGGGTGAGCAGCAGGGTCACGGTCCAGGCGAGCCACAGCAGCGGGCCGAACGAGGTCTGCCGGTGCACGGCGGCCCGCTGCTGCCGTTGCAGGGCCTTCAGCCGGGCCTGTATCCCGGAGCCCTTCTCGGTCAGGATGCTGGTGGCGTAGCTCAGGTACGCCTCCCGCAACATGCTTCCGTCGGGCTGGAGTTGGGACTGCTGGACCTTGACGGAGTAGACGGTGATCAGTCCGGCGACCGTCTGCAGGGCCTGCCGGCCCGCGGGCCCGCCGATGTCGTCGTCGGCCGCGGCGGCGGCCAGGCTCTGCGCGGCGACCGAGATCTGCTTCTGGAAGTCGCTGGTCGGGGCCGGCGCGCCGGCGTCCTGCTGGGCCTGGCCGAGCGCGTACAGCGCGGTGTCGAGCGACAGGACGGCCGGGGCGCTGGAGGTGCGCAGCGGGTTCGCGTCGGCGTGCACGCCCTGGTAGGAGAGGAACAGGGCCAGCGTGAGCAGGGCCGACAGGGCCAGCAGCAGCCGGTGGCGGACGGCGAGGTCCCGGGCGGTGGTACTCCCGCCGCCCTCCGACGGACGCGCCCCGGCACCGCGGAGCCGGGCGAGGGAGCGGGGGGACCGGTCAGGGGCTCGGCGGTCGGCCGGGTGCGCGGGCGGGTACGACGGGGCGGGCTGATCGACGGAGGCGACGGTACCGGTCCCCCCATCGGCGCCCGCACCGACGGTTGTCATACGGCCGGCGCCCGGCCCGGAGGCCGTAGCCCTGCCGACGCCCGCCCCGGGAGCCGTATTCCTGCCGGCACCGGGTCCAGAAGCCTCAGCCCCACCGGCGCCCACCCCAGAAGCCGTAGCCCCACCGGCGCCCGCCCCAGCGGCCGGAACCCCGCCGGCGCCCGGGCCGGAGGCCTTGCCCTTCCCGTCGCCCGCGCCGACGTCCCCGCCTCTGCCTGCGTTCATGCGGGGGACCCCCTCAGCAGCCGCCCGCAGTCGCCGCCGCAGTACACGGAGTCGGCCGGGCCGAGCCAGTCGCAGTCCGGGCATGCGACGAGCCCGTCGGGGCGGACGGGCAACGCGGGATCGCCGGAGTCGGGTGAGGCGGCGGACCCGGCACCCGCCCCGGGCGCGGCACCTCCTCCGGAACTGACGGCGGCGTCCGCCCCGCCCGCACCCGCTGCCGCCGGTGGGGTCGTCAGGGCGCTGGAGAGGATCAGGTGCTGCCAGTCGACGTCCTTGAGGTCGGTCCGGATCCGGCCGGTGCCCGGCGCGGCCTCGATCAGCAGGAGCGCGCCGAGCAGCTGGGCGTCGCCCAGTTCACCGGCGAGCGCGAGGGCGCGGGCGAGTTCGCGGTCCGCGGTGTCGCGGCCCTCCGTGCCGCGCAGCCAGGCCCGGTACGCCTTGGCGACGGCGGCGCTCGCCTGCTGGTACAGCTCGTGCCGGCAGACCCCGGGGTGCTGCCGGGAGGCGTCCAGCGGGTTGTCGGTCCAGCGCACCAGGACGGGCTGCGGCGCGGGCAGCCGTACCGGCCGCCGGACGTCGGGTACGACGATCTCCACGGCGGCCAGCTGGAGGTCCTCGCCGGTCTCGCGGCCGGTCGGGTCGGCGGTCAGGACGACCTGGAAGTGCCGTACCTCGTCGCCCCAGGCGCGGGTGACGTACTCCGCGGCGCGCCCGCCGGACCCGGCCGGGACGGGTGACAGTTCCTGCTCGTTCGGCACCACCTGCTTGACCTGGCGGATCACGGTGCCGGGGGTGGGGGTGAGCCGGATGCGCAGCTCGGGCAGTGCCGTGCCGAGCAGCCCGGCCATCAACTCCTCGTAGGCTGCGGTCAGTTCGGATTCGGCGCGGACGGCCCGGGCACGGCCGTCCAGCCGCCGGCTGATCCGCAGCAGCAGTTCGGCGTCCCAGTCGTCGCCGATGCCCCAGGCGTCGCAGACGAACCGGCCCGCGCAGGCGTCGAGGACGGTGTCCAGGGGCCGGTCGGACCGGTGGTCGTGCTCGTTGCGCCCGTCGGTGAGCAGCAGGACGTGCTTGACGGGGGCGGGCTGGTCCTTGAGCAGCCAGCGGGCGAGGTCGAGCCAGGCGCCGACGGCGGTGCCGCCGTCCGCGTCCAGGATCCGTACGGCACGCTCGGCGGCCTCGCGTTCGCCGGGCCCGGCGACGGCGAGCGCCTGGCGGCCGGGCCCGGGATGGACCACGGTGGCGTCGAACCGTCCGGAGAGCACGGCGAAGGCGGTTCCGTCGGGCAGCATCCGGAGGGCCGCGACGGTGGCGTCCTTGGCCGCGTGCAGTTTCGCGGCCGGGTGGAGCATCGAGCGGGAGGTGTCGACGATCAGCACCTCGGCGAGCGCGGGCCCGGTGCCGGGCGCGGGCGCGCCGGTGCGCTCCGCGCCGCCGGGGCTCCTGACCCCGATCTCCAGGATGGCGTGCATCTCCCGGTCGGGGTGGTGCCCGGCCGCGTCCGGCACGACGGGCAGTTCCTTCTGCTGGCCGACCGCGAGGGTCACCTCGGTCTCCTCGGCCACGGTCATCGCTGCCTCTCTCCCGGGTTCGTGGGTGTGGTCAGAAGGTGGTCATCGGCCGGACCGCGTGGGCCAGGTCGAGCAGCCGGCCGTGCTCCCCGGCGGTGCGGGCCTGCGCGGCGAGCTGCCGGAAGGAGTGCTCCAGCCGGGTGCGCAGGCTCTCCTCGTCGCCGGGTCCGAGGAGGTCCCCGGCGGGGAAGTCGGGTCCCCAGCCCTGGGCCAGCCGGCTGTGCAGGGCGTTCTCGCGGACCTCGGCCTCCAGCCGGGCCCGGGACTCGCCGGCCGCGGCGCCGCCGTCCAGGCGCAGTTCGGGCAGCCGGCGGGCCGCGTCCCCGAGGCCGGCCGGGGTGGGCGGGCGGCCGTGCAGGAGGCCGGCGCGGATGCGTACGGCCGCGATGCGGGCGGCGTCGTAGTGCCGGGAGGTGGCGGGGACCTCGTCCAGGACGCGGACGGCGGCGTCCCGGTCGCCGCCGGCCAGGTGGCCGCGGGCCAGGCCGAAGGCTGCGGCGGTGTGCGCGGCGTCCCGTTTCCAGACGGCCTCGTAGTACCGCATGGCGCGGGCCGGACGCCCGCCACCGGTGCCCCCGCCGCCGGTGCGTTCCGCGCAGTAGCCGAGGGCGAGCTTGGGCACCCACTCGCCGGGCAGCGCCTGGTAGACGGCGTCGAAGCGGGCGCCGGCCAGGTCCACCTCGCCCTTGCTGAGGTGCAGTACGCCGTGGTGCCAGGCGATGCGCCAGTCGTGGGCGGCGCGTTCGCCGAGCTGGGTCTCGGCCTCGGCGAGCCAGCTCTCGGCCGCCGGCTGCTCGCCCTTGCGGAGGTAGGCGCGGCACAGCCACAGCGCGGTCTCGGGGGTGCCGAGGCGGGGTTCGTGGGGCCACTGCCGGGCGACCCGGTCGGGGGCGTCGGGCGGGAAGGTGTCGAGCAGCAGGGCGGCGCCGTCGTCGGGATCGGGGACCGGTTCCGGCAGGGCGCCGGCCACCTCGGCGGCGGGGGGCGGGGAGACGTCCAGGCCGGCGGGGTGCTCGCCGGGGCGGCCGGTCCAGTGGTCCAGGGCGGGGATCGCGCCGAGTCCGGCGTCGAGGCTGGCGCCGGACGCGCGGAACCGGGTGGAGCTCTCCGGCAGCTGCTCGCCGAACTGCAGGGAGCGGAACTCGCGCAGGACCTCCCACAGCTGGCGGGACATCTCGGCGGCGGAGCGGAACCGGGCCCGGGGTTCGGCGTGCGTGGCGCGGGCGATCAGGCGGCGGAAGGAGTCGGGGGCGAGACCGCGGGCGGGTTCGGTGCCACGGGCCAGGAACTGGAGGGTCATGCCGACGGTGTAGAGGTCGCTGTCGACGTGCCAGCCGCGGCGGTCGATCTCCTCCTTGGGGGGTGCGTAGCCGGCCGTGTAGACGTAGGCGGAGGTGCGGTCGCCGATGGCGCGGACGGCGCCGAGGTCGATGACCTTGATCGCCCGGTCGAAGTGGATGACGTTCGCGGGCTTCATGTCGCAGTAGAGCAGGCCGCGTTCGTGCATGTACTGCAGGGCGCCGAGGATCTTGCAGCCGTAGGTGAGGACGTGGTCCAGGCCGGGGCGGCCGTGGAAGATCCGCTCGATGTCGTCGGCGTCGAAGAGCTGTTGCAGGGAGCGCCCGCCGATGTAGTCCATGACCAGGTAGCCGTTGAGCGGGCGGCCGGGGGCCTGGTGCTCGGTGTAGGTGATGAGGCGGACGATGTCCGGGTGGTGCAGGTCGGTGAGGGAACGGCGTTCCTCTACGGCGGTGCGGCGGGCGAGGGCGTCGTTCACGTTGATCTGGCCCTTGAGGACGACCCGGTGGCCGTCGGCGTGGGTGTCCGCCGCGAGGTAGACCCAGCCGAGGCCGCCGTGGGCGAGGCAGCCGAGGACCCGGTAGTGGTCGTCGACGACGGTGCCCTCGGTCAGCTCGGGCAGCAGGGAGTAGGGCGTGCCGCAGCGGGGGCAGCGGCCGGCGGGGCGGGCGGGCTGGCCGCCGTATCCGATGCCGATGGTCATGGTGCAGCCGTCGGCGCCGCAGCGGCGGCCCCCGGTGGGCGGGCGGGGGTCCTCCACCAGCACGTCGTCGTCGGGGACGGGGATCTTCGGCAGGACGACCAGTCCGTGCTGGTCGAGTTCGCCGATTCCGGCGACGGCGTGGACGGCCGCCGGCCCCGGCATCTCCTCGGCGGTGCCGGCCGGGCGCCGGGCGGGCGGTTCGGTGCGCGGCTCGGCGTGCCGGTGGCCGCAGGTGTCGCAGTAGCCGGTTGCCATGATGCGGCCCGCGCAGCCGGGCCGGACGCACGAGGTCATGAGGCGCGCTCCTCTCCGGGTGCCCGCTCCGCTCGGCACCTGGTGGACGTCATGACACGCCCTCCGCTCCGGGTGCCGTGGCGGAGCAGAAGCCGACGAACCGCTCGACGGCGGCCTCGGCCCGCTCGATGTCGCAGGGGGTCTGCCGCAGCAGCGACTGGGCCTGTTCGTACAGCCGGTACGCCGCCATGACCCGGTCGCCCTGCGCGGCGGCCCGCTGCCGGCACAGCGGCCACTCGGCGCCGACGCGGCCGAGGAGTTCCTCGCGGCGGCGCAGCCGGGCGTCGAGCAGGCCGATGGCCTCCTCCAGGCGCCGGCGACGCCGGCCGACGGCGTCCTCGAAGGTGAACAGCAGGTCGGCGCGCCCGGGTTCGCGCTCCTGGTCGGGGGTGTGGGCGACCCAGGCGCGCAGCATCCGGGTCCGCCGCACGCCGGCTTCGGCCTGGTCGAGCAGGGGCTGGGTGCCGAGGGCGGGCAGCACGCGGTCCCGGCGGACGTCCAGCGCGGGCCCCAGCTCCTCGGTGATCCGGTCGAGTTCGGCGTGCAGCGTGGCCCAGCGGTTGCGCAGCGGCCGGTGGACGAGGGTCTCGGCGGCCCGGGTGGCGCGCTCGCCGGGGCGGCGGAACGCCAGCAGCAGCCGGGCGCCCTGCCGGGCGAGCCGGTCCAGCAGGCCGAGCAGGGCGTCGGGGTCGGCCGCCTGGTCCACGGCGACGAGTACGGCGGCGAGCGGGACGCGCAGGGCGCCGAGCCGTTCGGGGCGGGGGTCGTCGCGGATGCCGAGGCGTTCGGCGATGCGGTCCATGACCTCCGCGACCGTCATCCCCTTGACGTCCAGGGCGAGATCGTGGGCGCCGGCCGGGGGCACGGTCTCGGGCGGGTCGTGGCTGACGGCGCTGGTGTTGCGGAGGGTGCGCAGTTCGCGGTCGGCGAGGGTGACGGCGCGCTGCAGGGTCCAGGCGCGGTCGCCGCGGGCGGGGACGTCGGTGACCAGCACCGGCCAGCCCTCGCCGCGGAACCAGGCGGCGAGCTCGGTGGCGAACGGTACGTCGAGCCGGCCGGCGGCGCCGGTGCCGGTGCCGGTGCGCAGCCGGGGGTCGACGGCCTCGGCGCCGTCGGTCCAGGCGGCGACCTGCGGCAGATGGCTGAGGATGGTCTCGGTGGGGCTCATGTAGCTGAAGACGGAGCCCGGTCGGTCGTCCACGCTGAGGACGATGCCGATGACCTGGTCGGTGGCGTGGTCGACGACTCCCCCACCGCTGAAGCCGGGGGCGGCGAGTTCGCCGGGGGTGAGCGGGCGCAGCTGCACCTGGCTGTCCCGGCCGCGGGCGGCGACCAGGGTGGCGCCGTGCCAGCGCCCGCCGTCGTCGTCCTCCGGGAAGCCGTACATGCTGACGGGTCCGTGCGGGGCGGCGAGCCGGTAGAGCCGGGTGGTGTGCTCGGCGGGCAGGGGCGCGGCCAGCCGGAGCAGGGCGAGGTCGCCGCTGCGGTCGCCGAAGGTGTCCTCCCGCTGGGGCACATGCTCGTCGGGGTGGACGGTGGCGGGCACGGCGGCCAGACCGGGTACGCCGACCAGCCGGACGGTGTACCGGTGGCCGGGCCGGACGTTGTGGCCGGCGGTGAGCACCCGTTCGGGGGCGAGCAGCACGCCCGCCCCGAGGACCGTCCCGTCCGGCGTCTCGATGCGCGCGATCCAGGACGGTGTCCGTAACCGCGCTGTGACGACTCGCTCCCCCGTGCGCGTCATGGTCCCGAGGTTACTCCGCGTACCCGTCCGGTACTACTGGTGTGCACGGGGTCGTTGCGGAGCCACGCGGTCCGGGGCTCACGGGTGGCAACAGGTACGACTCGAGCGCGAGCCGGAAGGTGTCCACCCGCGTCCATGCTCAGACGCCCCGCAAAGCCGTGACCACGTCGCTGTCGCTGAGCTGGCCGAAGTCCTCGTACCACTGGCCGACCGCGGCGAAGCCCGCCGGGCGGTGGGGGCAGACGACGGTGTCGGCCTCGGCGGCGAGGGAGCCGAGGGCGTCCGGGGCGCCGACCGGTACGGCGAGGACGAGGTGGGCGGGGTCGCGGCGCCGGACGTGGCGCAGGGCGGCGCGGGCGGTGGCGCCGGTGGCCAGACCGTCGTCGACGACGATCACCGTGCGGCCCTTGAGGTCCGGCGGCGGGCGGTCGCCGCGGTAGCGCCGCTCGCGGCGGTGCAGCTCCTCCCGCTCGCGGTCCACGTCCCCGGCGAGGGAGTCCTCGGTGAGTCCGAGGCGGCCGAGGGTGCCGGCGTCGAAGAACGGCGGGTCGTCCGCGGCGAGCGCGCCGACGGCGAACTCCCGGTGGTGCGGGGCGCCGATCTTGCGGACGACGAGTACGTCGAGCGGGGCGCCGAGGGCCCGGGCGACGGGCTCGGCGACGGCGACTCCGCCGCGGGGCAGGGCGAGGACGACGACCGAGTCGGGAAGGGCGCCTTGATCGTGCAGGTCGCACAGGAGTCCGGCGAGTTCCCGGCCGGCTTCGGCGCGGTCCCGGAAGTACATGGGTGGTCCTTCCGCCGGGGTGTGTCCGCCCCCTCCTTCCATGGTGCTACGGCGCCGTCCGCACGGTGCTGTGGAGCGTGACCGCCAAGGACTGCACGACGAACGGCTCGGCGCTCATCACCAAGCGCGTCCTCGCCCGGTCGTCCCGGCGTCATCGACGCGCTGAGGGCGCGCGGCCACGTCTTCGTGACGGTTCCTCAGCTGTCGGCGCCCGGCAAGGTGTACCGCCTCTGCGGCGACCGCGCCCTACCCCTCAGAAGACCACCGACCAGCCCTCCCGGCCGGCCTCCTCGGCGGTGTAGGAGACGCCGTGCACCTTCAGGCCGGCCGCGTCGAGGAGCGTGATCTCGCCGCCGTGGTTGCCGAGTTGGCCGTCGGCGGTGAGGGGCACGGTGAGCCAGGCACCGGCCGCGAGCGGGACCGTGGCCGGGACGGGCGACCCCTCGCCGAGGCGGCCGACGACGCGCCAGCCGGTCAGGTCCACCGGGTCCGGCGAGGCGTTGAGGAGGGTCACGTTCTCCGCCTCGGGGGCGGCGCCCTTCGGGTTGACGAGCGCCGCGACGATCCGTACGGGCTGCGCGCCGGGTGTGGGCCGGCTGCCGTCGACGTCGTCCAGGGTGTGCCCGGTGGTGTCGTCGGTGTGCCAGGACTGGCTCTGGAAGGCCAGGAAGATGCCGATCCAGCGGCCCTGCGCCGGGAAGTGCAGGAGGAGTCCGCCGTCCTGCCACACGCCGTCGTCGCCGCGGAACCGGCGGCTGTTGCCCTGGTTCATGTGGATGTCGTGCACGCCGTTGCCGGGCAGGAAGCCGAACACCTTGTCCTTGACGGCGGGTTCGGGGCCGAAGCGGGCACCGAAGAGGTACATCCGGGCGTCGGGATCCTCGACCGCGCGCCGTACGTAGTGGTCGAGGAGGTCGGCCAGGTCGTTGTCCGGGCCCGCGACGTCCGGCGGGAGCGACCGCATGCCGGCCGGGTCGAACAGGTTGCCGCGGACGAAGTCGAGGTTCGGGCCGCCGGGGTCGGACGGCAGGCTGTTCCAGCCGCTCGGCAGGCCCGCCAGGCGGGCGGTCAGCGGGTGCCGGAAATCCTCGGCGACCAGGTAGAGCAGCTCGGAGGGGTGCTCCTGCGAGAGCACGTTGACCGAGGCGCGGTAGTGCGTGCCCTGCCCGTCCATGAGATGGATCTGGTAGTGCGGTGTGTCCTTCGCGCCCTCGCGCCGGGTGTCGACGGCGCGCGCGATCAGGACGCCGTAGGTCTTCAACGGCATGAGATCAACTCCCCCGGAAGGCGGACGGGTTGCCCGGCCCCTGGCAGGAAGCGTAGAAGGAGGAAGCCGGTTGCACCGCCCCGAGCACCGACTGTTTCAGGATACGACTCCTCATGGACACCCGCTACGCGAGCGGGATGAGGCGCGGCGCCGAACGCGCAGGTGAACGGCGCCCATTGCCTACGATCGTGCCGTGCCCACCTTCTCCTTGGAACGTACGGCCCCGCTCCCGCTCGACGAGGCGTGGCGCCGGCTCACCCAGTGGCCCCGCCACGCCGACGCGGTCCCGCTGACCCGGATCAGGCTGCTCACGCCCGCGCCGACCCGCGAGGGCACGCGCTTCGTGGCCCGCTCGGGGCTCGGCCCGTTCGCCTTCGACGACGTCATGGAGGTCACGGTCTGGCGCCCGCCCGCCGACGGCGAGGGCGGCCTGTGCCGGCTGGAGAAGCGTGGCCGGGTGATCCTGGGCTGGGCGGAGATCGAGGTCCGGCCGGGGCCCGGGGGCCGTAGCCGGGTGGTGTGGCGGGAGGAGCTGCGGGTCCGCTTCCTGCCCCGCGCCTTCGACGGGCTGCTGGCGCGTGCGGCCCGTACGCTGTTCGGCCGGGCGGCGAACCGACTGCTCAGGCGGCCGTGAACCGCCCGGTCCGGTGGTGTTCAGTCCTTGCGGCCGGTCGCGGCGACCGTCACGCCCAGACCGATCATCGTCAGGCCGCCGATCCCGCCGACGGCGGACATGCGCCGCGGCGAGCGGGCGAACCAGTCCCGGGCGGTGGACGCGACCAGTCCCCAGAGGCTGTCGGAGGCCAGAGCCATCGCGTTGAAGACGAGGCCGAGCAGCAGCATCTGCAGGGGGACGTGCCCCTGGTCACGGTCCACGAACTGGGGCAGTACGGCGGCGAAGAACACGATCGTCTTGGGGTTGGCCACCCCGACCGCGAAGCCCTCCCCCAGCGTGCGCAGGCCGCTGTGCGGCTCCCCGGAGCCGGTGAACGCCTCCCGCAGCGAGCCGCGCCGCCGCCACGCCTTGACGCCCAGATACACCAGGTAGGCGGCGCCCGCGAGCTTCAGCGCGGTGAACACGAGGACCGACCGCTCCACGACCGACCCGACGCCGAGCGCCACGGCCACCACGAGGACGTAGGCGCCGAGCGTGTTGCCCACGACGGTGGTCAGCGCGGCGCGCCGCCCGTGGGCCAGCGCCCGCCCGATCACGAACAGCACGCTGGGCCCGGGGATCACGATCAGCAGGAAGGACAGGGCCGCGAAGGCCAGCAGCCGGTCGGTGGACATCATGGCCTCATGCAAGCACGGGGACGGCACCGCCCGGCAACCGCTTTTCCCGCGCTGTCTCAGGCGACCGAGCCGAGCCGCCCCGCCTGCCGCGCGCCCGTGTCGTGGTGGATGGGGGTGTGCGCGCCGGTCAGCGCGACGCCGCTGCCGCCGCGCCGGCCCGCGACGATCTCCGCCGCGATGGACAGCGCCGTCTCCTCGGGCGTACGGGCGCCGAGGTCGAGGCCGATCGGGGAGTGCAGCCGGGCCAGCTCCAGCTCGGTGACACCGACGGCGCGCAGCCGCTCGTTGCGGTCCAGGTGGGTCCGGCGGGAGCCCATCGCGCCGACGTAGGCGACCGGCAGCCGCAGCGCCAGCTGGAGCAGCGGTACGTCGAACTTGGCGTCGTGGGTGAGGACGCACAGGACGCTGCGGCCGTCGACCTCGGTGCGCTCCAGGTACCGGTGCGGCCACTCCACGACGATCTCGTCGGCCTCCGGGAAGCGGGTTCGGGTGGCGAACACCGGGCGGGCGTCGCACACCGTGACGTGATAGCCGAGGAACTTGCCGATCCGGACCAGCGCCGACGCGAAGTCGATCGCGCCGAAGACGATCATCCGGGGGGCGGGGACGGAGGACTCGACCAGGACCGTGAGCGGGGCTCCGCAGCGGGAGCCCTGTTCGCCGATCTCCACGGTGCCGGTGCGGCCCGCGTCCAGGAAGGCGCCGGCCTCGGCGGCGACCGTGCGGTCCAGCTCGGGGTGGGCGCCGAAGCCGCCGTCGTGGGACCCGTCGGCGCGGACGAGGAGGGCCCGGCCCCGCAGCTGTGCCGGACCCTCGGCGATCCGCGCGACCGCCGCCGCCTCCCCACGGGCGGCGGCGGCCAGCGCGGCCGCGAACACCGCCCGGGCGGGACCGTCCGCCCGGACCGGTGTGACGAGGATGTCGATGATGCCGCCACAGGTCAGGCCGACGGCGAAGGCATCCTCGTCGCTGTAGCCGAAGCGTTCGAGGACGGTTTCCCCGTCCTCGAGCGCCTGCCGGCACAGCTCGTACACGGCGCCCTCCACGCACCCGCCGGAGACCGAACCGATGGCCGTTCCGTCGGCGTCCACCGCGAGGGCGGCGCCGGGTTGGCGCGGGGCGCTGCCGCCGACGGCCACCACGGTGGCGACGGCGAAGTCACGGCCCTGCTCGACCCACCGGTTCAGCTCCTCGGCGATGTCCAGCATCTCTCGGTCTCCTCACGGGGTTGGGACAGGCGCCCCGAAGGGGCGCGGGGAACTGCGCGACCAGCCACGACGGGCCTGCGGACGACCGCCGACCCCTCATGGCTCTGCCGGCGGAGCGTCTAGTGGACGCCGAGCCAGCCCTCGATGGGATGAAGGGCGAAGTAGACGAGGAACACGACCGTCAGACCCCACATGAAGGCGCCGATCTCGCGGGCCTTGCCCTGGGCCGTCTTGATGGCGACGTAGGAGATGACGCCCGCGGCGACACCGGTGGTGATGGTGTACGTGAACGGCATCAGGACGACGGTCAGGAAGACGGGGATGGCGGTCGCGCGGTCGGCCCAGTCCACGTGCCGGGCGTTCATCAGCATCATCGCGCCGATGACGACCAGGGCGGCGGAGGCCACCTCCTGCGGGACGATCGCGGTCAGGGGGGTGAAGAACAGACAGGCCGCGAAGAAAAGGCCGGTGACGACCGAGGCGAGACCGGTGCGGGCGCCCTCGCCGACGCCGGTGGCCGACTCGATGAACACGGTCTGGCCGGAGCCGCCCGCCACACCGCCGATCGCGCCGCCGGCGCCGTCGATGAACAGCGCCTTGGACAGGCCCGGCATCCGGCCCTTGTCGTCGGCCAGGTTGGCCTCGGTGCCGACGCCGATGATGGTGGCCATCGCGTCGAAGAAGCCGGCGAGCACGAGGGTGAAGACGATCATGCCGACCGTCATCGCGCCGACCTGGCCCCAGCCGCCGAACTCCACGTCCCCGAAGAGCGAGAAGTCGGGCATCGAGACCGCGCTGCCGTGCAGTTCGGGGGCGCCGTTCGCCCACTGCTTGGGGTCGATGACGCCGAACCCGTTGAGGACGGCGGCGACGACGGTGCCGGAGATGATGCCGATGAGGATGGCGCCGGGGACGTTCCGGGCCTGGAGCATGAAGATCAGCAGGAGGGTGCCGGCGAAGAGCAGGACCGGCCAGCCGGCGAGTTCGCCGGCGGGGCCGAGGGTGACCGGGGTGGCCTTGCCCTGGTGCACGAAGCCGGACTTGTAGAAACCGATGAGGGCGATGAACAGGCCGATGCCCATCGTGATGCCGTGCTTGAGCGCGAGCGGGATCGCGTTCATGATCATCTCGCGCAGGCCGGTGACGACCAGCAGCATGATGACGGCGCCGTACATCACGCACATGCCCATGGCCTGCGGCCAGGTCATCTCCGGGGCGACCTGGGAGGACAGGACGCCGGAGACGGAGAGGCCGGCGGCGAGGGCGAGCGGCACCTTGCCGACGAAACCCATCAGCAGCGTGGTGAAGGCCGCCGCGAACGCGGTCGCGGTGATCAGCGCCTTCTGGCCGAGCGTGTCCCCCGCGTGGTCCTTGCCGGACAGGATGAGGGGGTTGAGCAGGAGGATGTAGGCCATCGCCATGAAGGTGGTGATGCCGCCGCGGACCTCTCGCGAGACCGTGGATCCTCTTCTGGATATGTGGAAGTACCGGTCGAGCCAGGAACGCCCGGCCGGGACGCGGCTGCCATCGCCCGCGTCGTCGGCTGCGGTCCTGGGCTCCACTGACTGCTGGGTCATGGTGCCATCTCCCAAGGTTCACAGGGGCACCCGTGCAACCGCCCTGACGGTCACGGGATTTGGGAATGGACGACCCGGGGGACGGCCCGAGACGAACGAATTTCCTGGTACTTCAAGGACCGCGAGCGGAGCGGAACTCAAAGGGGTTCCTCCGGGCGGCGCGGCGGAGTGTGTGACGTTCCCTGCGCCGCCCGGAGAGCTGTGGGGTGCTACGCGGTTTCCGTGAGGTGCTCGGGCCGCACCGGAGTGCGGTTGAGCTCCAGCCCGGTCGCGTTCCGGATCGCCGCGAGGACGGCCGGCGTGGACGACAGGGTCGGGGCCTCGCCGATGCCGCGCAGCCCGTAGGGGGCGTGCTCGTCGGCGAGTTCGAGCACGTCGACCGGGATGATCGGCGTGTCGAGAATCGTGGGCAGCAGGTAGTCGGTGAAGGACGGGTTCCTGACCTTCGCGGTCTTGGGATCGACCACGATCTCCTCCATCACCGCGATGCCCATGCCCTGCAGGGTGCCGCCCTGGATCTGGCCGAGGACGGACAGCGGGTTGAGGGCCTTGCCGACGTCCTGGGCACAGGCCAGTTCGATGACCTTGACCAGGCCGAGTTCGGTGTCGACCTCGACGACCGCGCGGTGCGCCGCGAAGGAGTACTGGACGTGGCCGTTGCCCTGGCCGGTGCGCAGGTCGAAGGGCTCGGTCGGCCGGTGCCGCCACTCCTCCTCGATCTCCACCGCCTCGTTCTCCAGGACGTCCACCAGGTCGGCGAGGACCTCGCCGCCGTCGGTGACGACCTTGCCGCCCTCCAGGAGGAGTTCGGCCGTCGCCCAGGCCGGGTGGTACGAGCCGAACTTGCGGCGGCCGATCTCCAGGACCCGCTCGCGGACGAGTTCGCAGGCGTTCTTCACGGCGCCGCCGGTGACGTACGTCTGCCGGGAGGCCGAGGTCGAGCCGGCCGAGCCCACCTGCGTGTCGGCCGGGTGGATGGTCACCTGGGTGACGCCCAGCTCGGTGCGGGCGATCTGCGCGTGGACGGTGACGCCGCCCTGGCCGACCTCCGCCATCGCGGTGTGCACGGTGGCGACGGGCTCACCGGCGATGACCTCCATGCGCACCTTGGCGGTGGAGTAGTCGTCGAAGCCCTCGGAGAAGCCGACGTTCTTGATGCCGACCGCGTAGCCGACACCGCGGACGACGCCCTCGCCGTGGGTGGTGTTGGACAGGCCGCCGGGCAGCTGCCGTACGTCGGCGCCCTCGCTGGACTCCCACTGGCGCTCGGGCGGCAGCGGCATCGCCTTGACGCGGCGCAGGAGTTCGGCGACCGGAGCCGGGGAGTCGACCGGCTGCCCGGTCGGCATGATGGTGCCCTGCTCCATCGCGTTCAGCTGCCGGAACTCCACCGGGTCCATGCCGAGCTTCTTCGCCAGCTTGTCCATCTGCGCCTCGTAGGCGAAGCACGCCTGGACCGCGCCGAAGCCGCGCATGGCGCCGCACGGCGGGTTGTTGGTGTAGAGGGCGATGGCCTCGATGTCGACGTCGTCGATGACGTACGGGCCGACCGACAGGGACGAGGCGTTGCCGACGACCGCCGGGGAGGCGGAGGCGTAGGCGCCGCCGTCCAGGACGATCCTGCACTTCATGTGCGTGAGCTTGCCGTCCTTGGTGGCGCCGTGCTCGTAGTAGAGCTTCGCCGGGTGCCGGTGGACGTGCCCGAAGAAGGACTCGAACCGGTTGTAGACGATCTTCACCGGCTTGCCGGTGCGCATCGCCAGCAGGCAGGCGTGGATCTGCATCGACAGGTCCTCGCGACCGCCGAACGCGCCGCCGACGCCGGCCAGCGTCATGCGCACCTTCTCCTCGGGCAGGCCGAGGACGGGCGCGATCTGGCGCAGGTCGGAGTGCAGCCACTGGGTGGCGATGTAGAGGTGGACGCCGCCGTCCTCCTCGGGCACGGCGAGGCCGGACTCGGGGCCGAGGAAGGCCTGGTCCTGCATGCCGAAGGTGTACTCGCCCTCGACGATCACGTCGGCCCGTTTGCGGGCCTCCGTCACGTCGCCGCGGATGATGGGCTGGCGGTGCACGATGTTCGGGTGCGGCACGTGGGAGGCGTGGTGGTCGTCGCGGCCCTCGTGGACCAGGATCGCGTCGGGGGCGGTCGCGGAGGCCTCGTCGGTGATGACGGGCAGCTCCTTGTACTCCACCTTGATCTTGGCGGCGGCGCGGCGGGCCGTCTCCGGGTGGTCGGCGGCGACGATCGCGACCGGCTCGCCGTGGTGGCGTACCTTGCCGTGCGCGAGGACCGGGGTGTCCTGGATCTCCAGGCCGTAGTTCTTCACCTCGGTGGGCAGGTCGTCGTACGTCATGACGGCGTACACGCCGGCCATGGCGAGGGCCTCGGAGGTGTCGATCGACACGATCTCGGCGTGCGCGACGGTGGAGCGCAGGATCTGGCCCCACAGCATGTCCTCGTGCCACATGTCGGACGAGTACGCGAACTCGCCGGTGACCTTGAGGGTGCCGTCCGGGCGGAGCGTGGACTCGCCGATGCCGCCCTTGGTCCGGTAGCCCTGCGTGATCTTCGTAGGAGCGCCGTTCGTCGGCATGTCTGTCAGACCCCCTCGGACTGGCGGGCGGCCGCCAGGCGGACCGCGTCCATGATCTTCTCGTAGCCCGTGCAGCGGCACAGGTTGCCCGACAGCGCCTCGCGGATGTCCGCGTCGGTCGGGTTCGGGTTGTTCTCCAGCATCTCGTCGGCCGCGACGAGCAGACCCGGGGTGCAGAAGCCGCACTGGACGGCGCCGGCGTCGAGGAACGCCTGCTGGATGGGGGAGAGTTCGGTGCCCTCGCCGGTCTGCGAGTCGGTGCCCTTGGCCTTCCACCCCTGGGCGTCCTGGAGGGTCGTACCGCAGGCGCCGGTGGCGCAGCCGCCCTCGGCGCGCTGCTTGGCGTAGTCCGCGAGGCCCTCGACGGTCACCACGTCCCGGCCCTCGACCTGGCCGGCCGCGACCAGGCAGGAGCAGACGGGCACGCCGTCCAGGCGCACGGTGCAGGAGCCGCACTCGCCCTGCTCACAGGCGTTCTTCGAGCCGGGCAGGCCCAGGCGCTCGCGCAGGACGTAGAGCAGGCTCTCGCCCTCCCAGACGTCGTCGGCTTCCTGCGGACGACCGTTGACGGTGAAGTTGACGCGCATCACGCAGCTCCCTCGGTGGTGCGGCGGGCGCCGCGGTACGACTCCCAGGTCCAGGTCAGGGTCCGGCGGGCCATGACGCCGACCGCGTGCCGGCGGTAGCTGGCGGTGCCCCGGACGTCGTCGATCGGGTTGCAGGCGGCGGAGCACAGGTCCGCGAACTGCTTGGCGACCGACGGGGTGATGATCTTTCCGTTGTCCCAGAAGCCGCCCTCCTCCAGGGCCGCGTTCAGGAACTCCTCGGCGGCCTTGGCCCGCACCGGGGTGGGGGCGGCCGAGCCGATGCCGGTCCGGACGGTGCGGGTCTCCGGGTGCAGGGCGAGACCGAAGGCGCACACGGCGATGACCATGGCGTTGCGGGTGCCGACCTTCGAGTACTGCTGCGGGCCGTCGGCCTTCTTCACGTGCACGGCGCGGATCAGCTCGTCGGGCCGGAGCGCGTTGCGCTTGACGCCCGTGTAGAACTCGTCGATCGGGATCAGCCGGGTGCCCCGGGCCGCCGACGCCACCTCGACCTCGGCGCCGGCCGCGAGGAGGGCGGGGTGGGCGTCGCCGGCGGGCGAGGCCGTGCCGAGGTTGCCGCCGACGCCGCCGCGGTTGCGGATCTGCGGGGAGGCGACCGTGTGCGAGGCGAGCGCGAGGCCCGGCAGCTCGGCACGGAGATTCGACATGATCTTGGTGTACGGGACGGAGGCACCCAGCCGTACGGTGTCCTCGCCGACCTCCCACTCGTAGAGGTCGCCGATGCGGTTGAGGTCGAGGAGGTACTCGGGCCGGCGGTGGTCGAAGTTGATCTCGACCATCACATCGGTGCCACCCGCAATCGGCACAGCGGTGGGGTGCTCGGCCTTCGCGGCGAGCGCCTCCTCCCAGCTGGCGGGGCGAAGGAAGTCCATGACCGGCTCTCTTCTTCGTCTCGTGGGTCGTTCAGATTGAGCCAATCCGTGTGCGGCGGGCCCGGCTCGTTCATGTCCTGTTAACGCGGAGTGGACTCAGTACACCGCCCTGTGCTCCGGCGGGGTCAGTCACCGAAACCATGAAGGAGTTGGCTGGCCAGCCCGGGCATCTTGTAGATTCGTATGAACGGAGGTCATCGGTAACCTCTCCGTTTTCCTGGGGAAACGCAGGTAACGGCACGGCGAGCCCGGTTTCCGGCCGGTGCGGCCCCTCACCGGGCCCCTTCCCGGCCCCCCTCCATGATCCATCGTAGGTTTCGAGACAAAGAACGGCGGCGACGAGATGCGGCTGCGCGCACTGCTGGACACCGATGCGCTGGGCCTGCGGCTGCTCGGCGGCGAGGACGAGCTGGACCGCGCGGTACGCGGGGTCATGACCACCGACCTGCGCGACCCGAGCCGCTACCTCTCCGGCGGTGAGCTGGTGCTGACGGGCCTGGCCTGGCGCCGGGACGCGGCCGACTCCGAGCCCTTCGTACGGATCCTGGTGCAGGCCGGGGTGGCGGCCCTCGCGGCCGGCGAGGCCGAGCTGGGCGATGTGCCGGACGACCTGATGCTGGCCTGCGCGAAGCACCGGCTGCCGCTGTTCGCGGTGCACGAGTCGGTGGCGTTCGCGACGATCACCGAGTACGTGGTCCGGCAGGTCTCCGGCGAGCGCGCCGGAGACCTGGCGGCCGTCGTGGACCGGCACCGCCGGATGATGACCTCGGGCCCGGCGGGCGGCGGCCCGGACGTGGTCCTGGACCTGCTCGGCACCGACCTGGACCTGCGCGCCTGGGTGCTCTCTCCCACCGGCCGGATGATCGCCGGTTCCAAGGAGGCGGGCCCGGCGCTGCCCGCCGAGACCTGCGCCCGGCTCGCCGCCGAGCACCTGGCGGCCACCCGCACCGGCCGCCGCGGCCCGCACCGGGTCCTGCTGGGCGGCACGACGTACTCCCTCTTCCCGATCCGCTCCTCCGGACGCTCCCCGCAGGCCTCCCGCGATGTCCGCCAGACGGTCCTGTCGGACTGGCTGCTGGCCGTGGAGGCGGACGCCGGCGACTGGCCCGGGGAGCGGCTGGATCTGCTCCAGGGCGTCACCCAGCTGATCGCCGTCGAGCGGGACCGCCGGGACGCGGCCCGCACGGTGCGGCGCCGGCTCGCCCAGGAGGTGCTGGAGCTGGTGCAGACCGGCGCCGCGCCCGCCGAGATCGCCGCCCGCCTGCGGGTGGCGGCGCCGGTGCTGCTGCCCGGCCTGGGGGCGGCCCCGCACTGGCAGGTCGTGGTGGCCCGCGTGGAGTGGGAGGGCGAGGAGGTCGACGGCGGCCCGGTCGCCCAGTCCCTGCTGGAGGAAGTGCTGGTCGACCCGCTGGCGACCGGCCCGGAACCCTCGGACCGGATCGCCGTGGCCCACACGGGCGACGAGGCGATCGCCCTGGTCCCGCTGCCCGCGGTCTCCGCCGAGCACGACGGCTCGGAGACCGGCCTGCTGGCCGACTCCCTGCTCCAGTCGGTACGGGAGCCGCTGTCGGCCGGCCTGAACGACGACGGCCGGCTCACCCTCGGAGTCAGCGCGGCCGTGCACTCGGCGGAGGGCCTGCGCGGCGCCCTGGAGGAGGCCCGGCACGCCCGCCGGGTCGCCGCGGCCCGCACCGGCCGGGTCTGCGCGGCCGGCCACCAGGAACTGGCCAGCCACGTCCTGCTCCTCCCGTTCGTCCCGGACGACGTCCGCCGCGCCTTCACCGCCCGTCTGCTGGACCCGCTGACGGACTACGACCGCCGGCACCGGGCCGAGCTGATCCCGACCCTGGAGGCGTTCCTCGACTGCGACGGCTCCTGGACCCGCTGCGCCACCCGCCTCCACCTGCACGTCAACACGCTGCGCTACCGGGTCGGCCGGATCGAGCAGTTGACGGGACGTGACCTCTCCCGCCTGGAGGACAAGCTCGACTTCTTCCTGGCCCTGCGCATGAGCTGAGGTCAGTGGGGGCGCCCGCCGGCCAAACCCGGTCACGCCCGCGCCCCACTACTTTGTGAAATCTTTCACCCACCCTCTTGGCCGGGCCCCGCGATTGGTGCTGGAATGCCGCCACCACTCAACAGCTCGATGGCGTGCTCGGGGAGGGCAACGTGGCGCATACCGCCATGTCTGGTAACGGAACGACCGGTGACGATCCTCTCCAGACCGCGGTATGGCGGTTGCGCAGCCGGGCCTGCTGGGTCGACGCGGCGGCCCTGCTGCCGGCCGACGATCCCGCGCCCGCGCTCCAGCGGGCCGCCCTGCTGGCCGAACGGTGCCTGTACACCGAGCGGGGCTGGGAGGAGGCGGAGGACGCGCTGCGCACGGCGGAGGCGCTGGCGCACAGCGACGAGGAGCGCGGGGCCGCCGCCTGCGAGCGGGGCTACCTGGCCTACGCCTCCACCCTGCTCGGCGTGCGCGACCGGGCCGACGAGGCACGGGCCGCGCTCGGCAGGGCCGCGGCGCTGATCCCTCCGGGGGGCTCGGGGCGGGCTCTGCTGGACTTCAGACGGGGGCTGGTGGCCCAGAACCTGGCCGGTGTCCCGCAGGCGGCCCGCGCCGCGTTCCGCCGCGCCCACGCCGCCGCCACGGCCGACGCCGACCAGCTCCTGCTGTCCTTCACCTGGCGGCACCTGGCCGGACTCGCCCTGCGCGAGGGCGAGTTGGCCGATGCCCGGCACGGCTTCGCCGAATCCCTGCGGATCCGGGAGGAGTTGGGCTACCTGGTGGGCACGGCACCGGCGCTCGCCTCCCTGGCGGAGACGGAGGAGGAACCCGAGGCGTCCCGGCTGCGGGAGGAGGCCCGCCGCCTGTTCCGGCTGCTCGGCGGTGTACCCACCTGGCTGGCCCGCCAGCTGGCACCGCCTGCGCCGGGGGCGGCGACGGCGTAAGGGACGGGGCATGGGAGGCCGGTCGCCGCCTGCGGGCCGGTGGGGGTTGCTCGCGCGGTTCCCCGCGCCCCTCCGGGGCGCTTCAGGCGCCCGCGAAGTGCTCTGTCACCAGCCCCCGCACCACATCCACGTCCCCGACGGCCAACGCGTCCAGCAGAGCCGTGTGCTCCGCCGCGTCCGCGAGGAGTTCCGCCCGGGTCCGGCGGACGGGCGGCCACTGCGAGCGCCGGTGCAGGTCCTCGGCGATACGGACCAGCTGCTCGTTGCCCGCCAGGGCGAGCAGCGCCCGGTGGAAGGCGCGGTCGGACTCCGCGTACGTCGCCGGGCAGCCGGTGGCGGCCGCGCGTGCCGTCTCCTCCGCGAGGGGACGCAGTTCGGCCCACCGCTCGGCCGGCACCGTACGGGCCAGCCGCAGCATCACCGGCACTTCGATCAGCGCCCGCACCTCGGCCAGCTCGGCCAGCTCCCGCGCACCCCGCTCGACGACCCGGAAGCCCCGGTTGGGCACGACCTCGACGGCGCCCTCCAGCGCGAGCTGCTGCATGGCCTCCCGCACCGGCGTGGCCGAGACGCCGAAGCGTTCCCCGAGCACCGGCGCCGAGTAGACCTCGCCCGGCTTCAGGTCGCCGCTGACCAGCGCCGTGCGCAGCGCGTCCAGGATCTGCCCGCGCACCGAGGAGCGCTGCACGGCGGCCCGCGGCGCGGGGACCGACGGCTCACCGTGCGTGTGCTCGCCGCGCGCCGCGCCCGGCACCGCGGCGTCCCGCTCCCGGCCGGGGCCGGCGCCTGCGGACGGGCGCTGCTGCGCCGGCACCCGGGCGGCGACCGGCGCGCCCGGGGAGCCCTGCACGCCCTGCTTCACGGGTCCTCCTGGCGGCTTGTCGGTACTTGGGGTCATTGACGATGGGTTGTCGCTTGTCCGTCAAGCACCTTAGGCGCACCAGGCGACAGTTCAAACTCTGACCATCTCAGGTAAGGCAAGGCTTACCTTTCAGTCAGCCGTCCGGGAGCGCTCCCACGGGTCCGCCAGGATCACCGCCACAGGGACCGACCCTTCGCGGACCGACCCCGGACAGGGGATTCACACCTTCCTCACCCGTCACGGGAACTTTCCGTGGAACCACCCCTACGGGTAGTCTTATTCGAACTCAACTCCCGCCCCTCATGCGGCAGTTCGAGCAGAACGCCGCCCTGGGCATCCCCTTGCGCTTTCTTGGCGGCCTCTTGCCCCGAAACCCCCTGAGGGCCGTCGGGAGTGGGCCACTATGGCGGGCGTTACGCCCTATCCCAATGCAAGGGACCCCTGATGAGACTGACCGACATATCGCTGAACTGGCTACTTCCCGGCGCCGTACTGCTCCTGGGCATGCTGGCGGCGGTGGCGGTGCTCGCGCGCGGCAAGCGCTCCTCCGGGGAGACCGCGAGCGCGGACGACTCGTGGGAGCGCAGCGAGGAGCGCCGCAGGCGCAAGGAGGCCATCTACGGCACGGCCTCCTATGTGCTCCTGTTCTGCTGTGCGGCGGTGGCGGCGGCCCTGTCCTTCCACGGCCTCGTCGGCTTCGGCGAACAGAACCTCGGGCTGACCGACGGCTGGCAGTACCTGGTGCCGTTCGGCCTCGACGGCGCGGCGATGTTCTGCTCCGTCCTCGCGGTGCGCGAGGCCAGCCACGGTGACGCGGCGCTCGGCTCCCGGATACTCGTATGGCTCTTCGCGGCGGCGGCCGCCTGGTTCAACTGGGTGCACGCGCCCCGGGGCGCCGGGCACGCCGGTGCGCCGCAGTTCTTCTCCGGTATGTCGCTGTCGGCGGCCGTGCTGTTCGACCGGGCGCTGAAGCAGACCCGCCGGGCCGCGCTGCGCGAGCAGGGCCTGGTGCCGCGTCCGCTGCCGCAGATCCGGATCGTGCGCTGGGTGCGGGCGCCCCGCGAGACCTACAAGGCGTGGTCGCTGATGCTCCTGGAGGGCGTGCGCAGCCTGGACGAGGCCGTCGAAGAGGTCCGCGACGACCAGCGCAAGAAGGACGAGACCCGGCAGCGGCGGCGTGACCAGCAGCGCGTGGAGCGGGCCCAGCTGAAGGCGATCAGCCGGGGCCACCGCGGCTTCGTCGGCCGTGGCGCCGCCCGCCAGGTCGAGGTGTCGGCGGTGGAGCGCGGTCCCGCGCCGGCCACAGCGGAGCCTGCCATATCGACCGCGGAGCAACTGCCCGTCCGCGCCCGTCCCTCCCTGCAGCCGGTCCGCAACGGAGCTGAACCGGTGACCCTCGACCTCACCGCCGAGGACGACACCATGGCCCTGCCCCGCCTGGACTCCCTGGAGCGCAAGCTCAAGGACCTGGAGCAGCAGTTCGGCTGACGGCCGGCCCCGCGGGGTGACCGCGGTACGGGACGGGGGCGTGACCGCACGGGTCACGCCCCCATCCCGTTTCCCGTCCGCGCCGCGCGTCCCCGGCTCGTTCCGCCGCCGGTCCGCGGCTTCTCAGGCCGCCTCGGCGCCGAGTTCGAACCACACCGACTTGCCCACCCCGTGCGGCCGTACCCCCCAGGAGTCGGCGAGGGACTGCACCAGCACCAGGCCCCGGCCGTGGGTGTCGTCGTCCGTGTCCGGGCCGCGCAGCTCGGGTCTGCGGGCCACGAAGTCCCGCACCTCCACCCGCAGTCCGCCCCCTTCCACGACGGCCGTCAGGACGGCGTCGTCGTCGGTGTGGACGAGCGCGTTGGTGACGAGTTCGCTGGTGAGGAGTTCGGCGATCTCCGAGCGGCCCGGCCTGCCCCAGTGCCGCAGCAGTTCGCGCAGCTCCCGGCGGGCCTCCGGCACCGCCCTGAGGTCGGCCCGGCCCAGCCTGCGCCTCAGCCGCCGCGCGTGATCCGTGATGGTGTCGGTCTCTTCCCCCGTTGTCGCCGAGGAGGCCCCTATGGTCACGGGACCGCCCCCTCGTGCCTGCCTCTTCATGACCCCCGCCCGCACGCCGCTGGACCCTGCCCCTCCTGGTCGAACACGTTCACGGGGGATGCTTGCCCAGCAGGCTCCGGGGCAGTCCTGGCGTATGTCCGATGCCCGGCGGTTCGGCCATGTCCGCGCCCCTGTCCGGCGGGCCACCGGGCTCCGCCTCCGCCGTGCCTCGGGCTTCCCGGACGCCGCTGGACGCCACGGATGCCCCGTGACGGCGGCCCGGACGCACCCGGCGCCGGCTGTCGGCACGCCGTCATGTCCCGTGAAACTGGCCGAAATCCACCCCTCCGGTCGCCCCTCAGGGGCGCGGTACGTTGCGCAGGTTGGAGCGGGCCATCTGGAGCATCCGGCCGACCCCGCCGTCCAGCACGATCTTGGAGGCGGACAGGGCGAACCCGGTGACCATCTCGGCGCTGATCTTCGGCGGGATCGACAGGGCGTTGGGGTCGGTGACGATGTCCACCAGGGCCGGCCCCTTGTGCTTGAAGGCGTCCTTGAGCGCCCCGGCGAGCTGCTTGGGCTTCTCCACCCGCACCCCGTGGGCGCCGCAGGCCCGGGCGACGGCGGCGAAGTCGGGGTTGGTGTTGGCGGTGCCGTACGAGGGCAGTCCGGCGACCAGCATCTCCAGCTCCACCATGCTCAGGGAGGAGTTGTTGAACAGCACGACCTTGACCGGCAGGTCGTACTGCACGAGCGTCAGGAAGTCGCCCATCAGCATGGAGAATCCGCCGTCGCCGGACATGGAGACCACCTGGCGGCGCCGGTCGGTGAACTGGGCGCCGATCGCCATCGGCAGCGCGTTCGCCATCGACCCGTGCGAGAACGAGCCGATGATCCGGCGGCGGCCGTTGGGCGAGATGTAGCGGGCGGCCCACACGTTGCACATCCCGGTGTCGACGGTGAACACGGCGTCCTCGGCGGCGACTTCGTCCAGGACGGCGGCCACGTACTCGGGGTGGATCGGGACGTGCTTGTCGACCTTGCGGGTGTACGCCTTGACCACGCCCTCCAGCGCGTCGGCGTGCTTCTTCAGCATCCGGTCCAGGAAGCGCCGGTTCGTCTTCTCCTTCACCCGCGGGATCAGGCACCGCAGCGTCTCGCGGACGTCGCCCCACACGGCGAGGTCGAGCCGGGAGCGGCGGCCGAGCACCTCGGGCCGCACGTCGACCTGGGCGATCTCCACGTCGTCGGGCAGGAAGGCGTTGTACGGGAAGTCGGTGCCGAGCAGGATCAGCAGATCGCACTCGTGGGTGGCCTCGTAGGCGGCGCCGTAGCCGAGCAGACCGCTCATCCCGACGTCGAACCTGTTGTCGTACTGGATGTATTCCTTGCCGCGCAGGGCGTGCCCCACCGGCGACTTGATCTTCTCCGCGAACTCCATCACCTCGGCGTGCGCGCCGGCCGTGCCGCTGCCGCAGAACAGGGTGACCTTGCCGGCCGCGTCGATCATCTCCACGAGCTTGTCGATCTCGGCGTCACCGGGCCGCACGGTGGGCCGCGAGGTGACGAGCGCGCTCTGCGCGGCCTTCTCCGGGGCCGGCTCGGCGGCGATGTCGCCCGGCAGGGACACCACGCTCACCCCGCTCTGCCCGACCGCGTGCTGGATGGCGGTCTGCAGCAGCCGGGGCATCTGCTTCGGGCTGGAGATCAGCTCGCTGTAGTGACTGCACTCCTGGAACAGCCGGTCCGGGTGGGTCTCCTGGAAGTAGCCGAGGCCGATCTCGCTCGACGGGATGTGCGAGGCGAGCGCGAGCACCGGGGCCATCGAGCGGTGGGCGTCGTACAGGCCGTTGATCAGGTGCAGGTTGCCCGGGCCGCAGGAGCCGGCGCAGGCGGCCAGCCTGCCGGTGATCTGGGCCTCGGCGCCGGCCGCGAAGGCGGCGCTCTCCTCGTGGCGTACGTGGATCCAGTCGATGGCGGCGTTGCGGCGCACGGCGTCCACGACCGGGTTGAGGCTGTCGCCGACGACGCCGTAGAGGCGGCGCACCCCGGCCCGGACGAGGATGTCGACGAACTGCTCGGCTACGTTCTGTTTGGCCATGTACCCATACAGTCACAGGGGCCGCTGTCACGCCTCCCAAACGGCCGCCGCCGTACGGTCGTCGGCGTAGCCCTTCACCCGCACCTGGGCGTCGGCGAGGAACCCGGCGAGGCCGGGCGGGGTACGGCCGGACCAGCGGCGGGCCAGGTAGGCGCAGAGCGCGGGCTCGCCGCGCAGCGGGTCGGCCAGCCCCTCCGTGCACATCACCAGCGCATCACCCGGGCGGGCTACCGAGGCCCGGAACCGGAACGGCTCCCGGGGCGGCTCCGGGACCGCCTCGAACGGGCTCGGCGGGGCCGGGATGCCGAGGTCCGTCGTCAGCCGGTCGCCCTCGGCCGTCCGCTCGGCCGGCGAGCCGGAGCCGAGGACGGGGGCGCCACCGGTGCCGTCGGGTGCCCCGCTCGGCTCGATGTCCTGCCAGCCGCCGTCCCGCAGCCGGAACAGACCGCCGTCGCCGACGCCGAAGAACACGCGCGTACGGCAGTCCGGGTCGGCGGGCAGCAGCAGACAGCGCAGGCTCGCCGTGTACTCCCCGGGGTCGGCGCCCTGCTCCGCGGCGCTCACCCGGAGCTTGCCGAGGCTGCGGTCGACGAGCCGATGCAGCCCCGGCTTCAGGTCGCCGCGCCGGGCCGCCCGGATGTCCGCCACCAGCCGCTGGTGGTTGCGGCCCACGGCCCGCGCGATCCACCGGCACGCCTCGGCCGCCGCCAGGTGCGCGCCCGGGACGCCCCGCGCGCCGGTCGCCATCGCGACGAGGACCAGCGCCTGCTCGCCCGCCCCGAACCGCGCGGTCAGCAGCGCGTCCCGGCGCGGTTCGCCCCGGTAGCGGGCCGAGTCCCCGCGCAGCGACACGGCCCGCAGCGTGCACGCCCCGTACCGGGCGCCGTCCAGCACGGTGTCCGCGACCGGCTCGCCCGGCCCGTCCGGATCGGCGAGCGGGAGCGCGGTGGGCTCGGGGTCGTAGGTGGGGGGACCGGAGCCGACGTAGTCGATGGAGGGGGCGGGGGCCGCGGTGTCCGTGGGACGGGCCGGCTCTGCCGGCGGAGCCGGCGCGGTGCGCTGCGTCGGCACGGCCGGTATCGCAGGATCCGGGGGTGCCGGCTCCAGGGATTGCGTCGGCCCGGCCACCACCGCGCTCCGGGCCGAGGCGAAGCGGTCGTCCAGGGAATCGGGCGCTGCCGTGGGCCCCGTGTCCTCGGTGGAGTCGTCGTACAACCGCCCCCACCAGTCGTCCTGGTGGCGGGCGGGTGTTCCCCCCTGCTGGCTCATGCCCCTGATTGTCCACCGCACCGGCCGTGGGAAAACGGCGCATCGGGAAAATCCGGAGCACGGCGACGCGTCGAAGAACGGGTCGAGTGAGCGGCTGAACAGCCGTACGAGAAACGGTCGGTGGCCGCCGGGCGGCCCCACCCTCCACGGGAGGACCGCCCGGCGACGTCCGCCGACGTGACCGATCTGGCGCGGCGCCTGACGCTGACCGAGCGGGACACCGAGCGGGCGCTGCGCCGGCTGGAACGGCGGGGTCTCGCGGCCCAGTCCTCGGCGCGGCCGGGCCGCTGGGTGGCGGCGCCGCCCGGGGTGGCGCTGGGCGCGCTGCTCACCCAGCAGCGGCACGAGCTGGAGCAGGCGGAGCCGGCGGCGGCGCTGCTCGCGGAGGAGTACCGGGCGACGGCGGCCGAACCGGCGGTGCACGACCTGGTGGAGGTGGTGACCGGCGCCTCCGCGGTCGCCCAGCGCTTCCTCCAGCTCCAGCTGGGCGCGGCCGAGGAGGTGTGGTGGTGGAGCGCGCGGTGCTGGACCTGCCGGACGGGCTGACCGAGCTGACGGCGGCGCTCGGCCGGGACGTGGCCGAACAGCTCGACGTGGGCCTGCGGACCGTGCAGCGTCGGGTGCGGCGGCTGATGGAGCTGGCTCGGGTGACGACCCGGCTGCAGCTGGGCCGGCACGCCCGGGAGCGGGGCCGGGTGACCCGCGAAGACGCCCTGGGCGAACCGGAAGATTCTCGCTGACCTGCGTCTTCTCCCGTTCTTCGGCACTCTGGGCAGATGGGAGAGTGGGAACTCCTGCTGGTCGGCGTGGTGATCGCGCTGGGCCTGTGCGGAGTGCTGGTCCCCGGGGCGCCGGGGTCGTGGCTGGTGTGGGCGGCGGTCCTGTGGTGGGCGCTGACGGATCCGCGGCCGGTGGCCTGGTGTGTGCTGGTGGGCGCCACCGCGGTGCTGCTGCTGTCGCAGGTGGTGCGCTGGGCGCTGCCGCCGCGCCGGCTCCGGGAGAGCGGCGCCACGCCGCTCATGGGGGTGTACGCGGGCGCGGGGGCGGTGCTCGGCTTCGTCCTGCTGCCGGTGGTGGGCGCCCTGCCGGGCTTCATGGCCGGGATCTACCTGGAGGAGCGGCTGCGGCTCGGCGGGCACGGCGAGGCGCTGGCCGCGCTGCGGACGGCGATGCGGTCGGGAGGCTCCAGCGTGCTGGCGGAGCTGTTCACCTGCCTGCTGATCGCGGGGTCGTGGCTGGGCGCGGTGCTGGGGGGATGACCGGCGCGGCGCCCCCGGGCCGGTCCTGAAGGGCGGGCCCGCTCGCCCGCCGGGTGAGGGCACGGAGGACGGTGTCGGCCACGGCCGCCATCCCGGTGTCGGTGAAGTGCAGATGGTCGCCGGGGTCGTAGCCGGGCAGGATGCGGGCGGGGTCGGCCGGGTCGCGGAGGGCGGCGTCCGCGTCGGCGACCGCGTCGAAGACACCGCCGGTGCGGATGACGGCGTTCACCCGCTGCCGTACCGCCTCCCGGACGGGGGTCCAGGCGGCGTAGCCGCCGAACGGGGTGAGGGTGACGCCGACGACCCGGATGCCACGGGCGTGGGCGCGGGCCACCAGCGCGCGGTACGCGTCCGCGTAGGCGGCGGCGTCGTTCGCCTCGGGGACGCCCTTGATGTCGTTGATGCCCTCGAAGACGACCAGGGCCCGTACCCCGGCCCGGTCCAGGGCGTCGGCGTCCAGGCGGGCGAGGGCGCTCGGTCCGGTGCCGTCGCGCAGCAGGCGGTTGCCGGCGACGCCGGCGTTGAGGACGCCGATCCGGTACGGGTTCAGCCGCTGGGCGAGCCGGTCGGGCCAGCGGCGGTTGGTGTCGGGGGTGGAGCCGTTGCCGTCGGTGAGGGAGTCCCCGAACGCGACGACGCTGCCGGCGACGACACCCCGGACGTCGACGCCGACGACGTAGTACCAGCGGTTCATGGTCGCCGTGTACGCGGTGCCGCTCTCGTCGGCGGCCCGCCCGGCGCCGGCCCGGGCCAGGTAGCTGGTCTGCAGGGCGGTGCGGTGGTAGGTGGCGGGCCCGGAGTCGTCGGGGGTGTACACGGTGACGAGCAGGTCGGCGGCGGCCGGCACGGGCAGCCGCACCGGATCGGTGACCGCGTCCGCGCCCGGCGGGACGGTCACCTGCGTGGCGCCGTGGAAGGTGGCGGTGCGCAGGGTGCCGGGTACGGCGTCGGGGCCGGCCGCCCGGCGCAGCGCGACCGTGACCGCGCCGAGGTGCAGGGGCTTGGTGCCGAGCCGGTTGCTGAGGCGGACGCGGACGGCGATGCCGCCGACGCTGAGGTGGACGACGTTGCGGACGGCGGCGCCGAGCAGCGCGGCGGCGGTACCGGACGGCGCGGTCTCCCAGCTGCCGGCCCAGGGCAGCGGGGCCGGCTCGGCGACGGCGGGTGCCGTCAGGGCCGGTAGCAGCGCCGGGAGGAGGACCGCGAGGACTCGTACGACCGTGGCCATGTGCGCCCGCCCTTCCCGGTGGCTCGTCGGAGGTGACCGTGCCACACGGGCGGGCCGCGCCGGCGGAATGTCGCAGAGGGTCCACCCGCTCGGCGCAATGCCGTCAGTGCCGACCGCCCCCGCCGCCCGCTTCTCCCGCCACCCGCAGATGCTGGACGGCGTACGACCGCCAGGGCCGCCAGGTGTCGGGGACGTCGGTGCCGGGCGGGGCGACGTCGGGATCGCCGAGGGCGCGGACGCGGAGCGTGGCAACGGTGGCCGGGTCCATGCCGGGCAGGGCGAGCAGGGCCTCCTCGGCGTCGTGCCGGTCGGCGCCCGGGTCCAGCCGTACGGTGCCGTCGGCGAGGGCGGCGGCGAGGGCGCCCAGCGGGCCGCCGGGCTCGGCCTCGGCGAGGACGGCGGGCTCCGGGAAGAGGTGGGTGAGGCTGCCGTGGGGCGCGTCGAGCACCTTGCCGTACCGGTGCACCAGCTCCTGGGCGCCTTCGGTGCCGGCCAGGGCGCGTGCGGCGGGTTCCAGCGGGTCCACGGCGCCGGGCGAGCGCAGTCCGGGGCGGGCGGCGACCAGCGGGGCGAGCCGGGGGTCGGCGCCGAGCCGCTCGTCGACGGCGTACGGGTCGGCGTCGAGGTCGAACAGCCGGCGCAGCCGCTGCACGGCGGTGGTGAGGTCCCGGAGGTCGGTGAGGTGGAGCCGGGCGTCGAGCCAGCCGCCCGGGTGGGTGCCGGTGCCGGCCCGCGGGGCGCGGGTGCGCTCCTGGACGGCGGCGAGGGCGGTGCCGTACGGCAGCCGCAGGGTGCGCCGGTAGGTGCGGGCGCCGGGGGTGCCGGTCACCTCTTCGACGCCCGGTACGGCCTCCCGTGCGAGCTGGTCGAAGACGGCGGCGGACTGGTAGGGGCCGCGGTGGGCGAGCCGGAGCGGGATGCCCGTGCCGGGGGCCGCCCGGCGGGTGGTCCGGCCCTGCGGGGCGGCGGCCCTGACCTCGGTCGGTGTTCCGGCGTACACCTCCCGGATGGTGTCGTTGAACTGCCGCACGCTGGCGAATCCGGAGGCGAACGCGATCTCGGTGACCGGCAGGTCGGTGGTCTGGAGCAGGACGCGCGCGGTGTGGGCCCGCTGGGCCCGGGCGAGGGCCACGGGCCCGGCGCCCAGCTCGGCGGTGAGCTGCCGCTGCACCTGCCGGGAGCTGTAGCCGAGACGGGTGGCGAGCCCGGCGACGCCTTCGCGGTCCACGACGCCGTCGGCGATCAGCCGCATGGCCCGCCCGACGACGTCCGCCCGCACGTTCCACTCGGCCGAGCCCGGTACGGCGTCCGGCCGGCACCGCCGGCAGGCCCGGAACCCGGAGCCCTGCGCGGCGGCGGCCGTCGCGAAGAACCGCACGTTGCGCCGTTTCGGCGTCACGGCCGGGCAACTGGGCCGGCAGTAGATCCCGGTGGTCTCGACGGCGAAGAAGAACACACCGTCGAACCGCCCGTCCCGGCTCCGCACCGCCTCGTACCTGCTGTCTTCGTCCTTCACGTGCTCCAGTGTGGGGCGGGGACGGCAGACGGGCTAGCGGAAATCGGACGTCGCCTGGCTGCGGGCAGTCGTGCCGCTGGGCGGCACGGGTGGGCGCAGCGGCACCCCGCGAGCGCGGCCGAGCGCCCCCCACCACACGGCTCCTACTTCCAGCGCCCCCGCTTGGCCTCCATCGCCGCCCTCCCCTCGGCTCCCTTCCGCTTCCAGTCCCGCCGAAGCTCCGCACGGACCCGCGCGTCGGTCTTGGCGACGATCCACTGGTTCTCCCGGATCAGCTTGCGGTAGCTCTCCAGTCGCCGCGCCGGAAGCTCCCCGTTCTCCACGGCGGAGCGCACCGCGCAGCCCGGCTCGCTCTCGTGGGCGCAGTCGTGGAACCGGCAGTCCTCGGCCAGGTCCTCGATCTCGGAGAACACCTGCCCGACGCCGGTCTCCGCGTCGAAGAGCCCGACGCCCCGCAGCCCGGGGGTGTCGATGAGCACCCCGCCGGAGGGCAGGGCGAGCAGGTTGCGGGTGGTCGTGGTGTGCCGGCCCTTGCCGTCGACGTCCCGGGCCGCCCGCACGTCCATGACGTCGGCGCCGACGAGCGCGTTGGCGAGGGTGGACTTGCCCGCGCCGGACTGGCCGAGCAGCACGCTCGTCCCGGAGCCGACGAGCGCGACGAGCACGTCGAGTCCGTCGCCGTGCAGGGCGCTGACGGTGAGCACGGGCACGCCGGGCGCGCTGGTCTCCACGTCCTCGACGAGGTGGGCCAGGGTGACCGGGTCCGGCACGAGGTCGGCCTTGGTGAGGACGACGACGGGCTGGGCGCCGGACTCCCAGGCGAGGGCGAGGAACCGCTCGACGCGGCCGAGGTCGAGTTCCACGGCGAGGGACACGGCGACCACGGCGTGGTCGACGTTGGCGGCGAGGATCTGCCCCTCGGACCGCTTGGAGGAGGTGGAGCGGACGAAGGCGGTGCGGCGCGGCAGATACGCGCGCACGTACCGCGGATCACCGTCGGGGTCGACGGCGACCCAGTCCCCGGTGCACACGACCTTCATGGGATCGCGGGGCACGACGAACTCGGTGTCGGCGCGGACGGTCCCGCCCGCGGTGACGATGTCGCACTGACCGCGGTCGACCCGGACGACCCGGCCGGGCAGCAGCCCGTCGGCCGCGTACGGCGCGAACGCCTCGGCCCAGGTCTCGTCCCAGCCGTAGGGAGTCAGCGCGGAGGAAGCAGCGGAGGTGGAAGTCAAGGGTGACCCTTCACAAGGGTGGCCCCGGGCAGGCGCGTACGGTGCGCGGTCGGTTCAGCCGGTGGCCACGGAGGTGGACTTGAGGAGTTCCTGGATGAGGGCAGCGCCCAGCACAGTGACAGCCATCGGTCGACACCTCCTCGTCCTCGCTCGCGGGTCCGCACACCACCTCGGCGTGCCCGGCAACTGTATCCCGCCGCCGGGGCCGCACGTCAAACCATTTTCCGCACGGCCCGGATCGTCCCCCGCCGGCCTCAACCCGTGGTGCAGGCCGCCCCGTTGAGCACGAACCCGTGCGGTGCCCGGTTCTGGCCCCGCCAGGAGCCGAGGAAGCCGAAGGACAGGCTGGAGTGGGCGGCGACCGTCTTGTTGTAGTCGGCGGCGGTGGCGGTGACGCGGGAGCCGTTCTGCTGGACGGTGGCGTCCCACATCTGGCCGATCTGCTGGCCGTCGCGGAAGGTCCAGGACACCTGCCAGCCGCTGAGGGCCTGCTCGGTGGTGACGGTGACGGTGGCCTGGAAGCCGTCGGGCCACTGGCTGTCCAGGTTGTAGGCGACCCGGCAGCCCGCGGCCGGCTCCGCGGTTCGGCCGGGACCGGCGGTGCGGGTCGCGGAGGAGGTGCCCTGGGGTTCGGGGTCGGGCTTCTTCCGGGCGGGCGTCTCCTTGGTGGGCGTCCCCTTGGTGGGCGTCGCCTCGGTGTCGGTCGCGGAGGGCCGGTCGGAGGGCGGGTCCGTCGCGGCGGGGCGGGCGGCAGCGGCGCCGGAGACGCCCGGGTCGGCGACCGGCTGCCGGTCGTCGTGGGCGGCGGCGGTGTCGTCGCCGGAGCCGCCGAACGGCATCATCGACACGCCGAGCGCCAGCGCCGACAGCAGGACGGCGGTCGCGAGCAGCCCGCCGCGCAGGACGCGGGTGCGGCCCGCGCCCTCCTCGGGGTCGGCGGCACCGGGATCGGGGCGGCCCGCGCCGAGGCGGACCTCGGTGGCGCGGCGGCGCCGCTCCAGGTAGGCGAGGCCGCCCCAGCCGATGACTCCGCCGGCCAGCGCGGCGGGCAGTCCGCCGCCGTGCAGACGCAGACAGGCGGCGGCCTCGGCGCACTGCACACAGGTGGCGAGGTGTCGGGAGAGGTCGCCGGGCGCCTCGGCGACGGTCGAGCGGGTGACCGCGTCCAGCAGGCGGGCGTAGCTGCGGCACTGCGCGTCCATCGGGGAGTCGAGATGGGCGCGGTGGCAGCGGTCCCGGAACAGGGTGCGGACCTGGTCGAGTTCGTCGGCGACGGTGGCCGGGTCCAGGCCGAGCCGGCGGGCCACGGTGGGCAGCGGGAGCGCCTCCACCTCGGCCAGCCAGAGCAGCGCGGCGTCCGCCTCCTGCATGTCCCTGAGGCCGCGCAGTGCGACCGGGCGCCGCAGCGGCGGCCCCGAGAACCGGGCGGCGTTCTCGGAGTTGAGCCACAGCCGCAGATCGGGGTCGAGCCGGTGCCCCTGCCCGTCGGCCTCCCAGTCGGCGGCGGTGTTGCGTACGGCGGTGAGCAGCGCGGGGATCGTGGGCAGCCGTGCGGTGCGTCGGCCGGCGCCGCGCACATGGGTGCTCGCCGCGGCGCGGACCTCGCGCATGCCGAGCGTGAACGCCTCGGTCGCCAGTTGATGGGCCGTCAGCGATCCGGACGTGCACAGGTCCGCGTACGAGAGCACCGCGTCCCAGCACTCCGAGAACAGCGCGGCCTCGGTGTCGTCCTGGGGGGTCGGCAGGTCGGGCATGGGACTCCTGCATCCACGAGCGAGGTCAACTCACCAAAGGCAAAGGGAAGTTGCCGGGAACCTCACGGCAGAGGCCGAGCCTTTCACGTCTCCGACACAACTGACAAGCGCCCTTTTCACATCCGGTCACCGGCGGTCGCGTGACGGCGACCCGGTCGGACGGCGCGTTCGCGGGCTCGGTCCGGTCGGTCCGCGGCGACAGCCCCTCGGAACCGGGGCCGCCGCCCGCCCGGCCGAGCCCCCGTTCCACGTCGTCCGGGATGACCCCGGTGGCCTGGGCGGCCGGTACGTCCGCGGGCGCACCGTCCGTGCCCACGGGCCCTCGGCCAGGATCCGCTCCAGCAGCGCCGCGTCCCGGGGCGGCGTCCCGGGTCACCGGATCGGCGGGGCGCGGCAACCGCCGTACCCGCGCCTCTGTTCCGGCCGTGTCCGCTTTCCCGGCCAGGCCGTGCCGTCAGCCGGCCGCCGCGCCGCTCGCCGCGCGCCTGGTTCGCGTGCGGCGGGGGTTACACCGTGCTCGGTTCCTGTGCCGGCAGGCTGTCCATGAAGGAGCTGACCGAGAACACCGCGCGGCCGGGTCCGGGCGGGCCGTAGCCGGGCGGGGAGGTCAGGCCGAAGTCGTCCATGGTCTGCCGGTAGGCCTCCAGCAGCCGGATGTGGTACTCCAGCGGCGCGCCCTGCGGGTTGGCCTTGCCGAGCGGGGTGGTGGGCTCCGGGCACCAGGTGGTGAAGCGGGGCGTGATGCCGTGCGACATGAAGAAGCGCAGGCCCTCGGTGGTGGAGGCGATGGCCTCGTCGACGGTGGTGAAGCCGAACGGCTCGGCCATCTCCACGCCCGCCACGAAGTTCGGGATGACATTGCGGGCGCCGAACACCTCGGCGGAGTCCAGGATCCGGCGGTGCCACTCGTCCCGGCCGACGTACCGCTCCTTGCCGGGGCAGTACAGCTCGAACAGCCGGCGGTCCCACACCTCGAAGTTGGGGTGGTAGATCTGCACGCCGTAGTCCTTGAACCGCTGCACGTCCGGCTTGGGCAGCGCCTGCGCGACGACCTTGCCGATCCAGCGGCCGGGGAAGCGCTCCTCGATGGCCTTGGCGTAGCGGCCGTAGAAGTCGGCCTCGTCCCGGCCGGCCACCTTCGACGTGATGGCGCCACCGGTGAGGGTGTAGGCGGTGGACGCCTTCTGGGTGTCGTACCGGTCGATGATCTCCAGCGCCTCCAGGACCTCGTCCACATCCTTGACGCCGGTGTACGGCCGTCCGGCGGCCTTGTGCTGGCGCCAGTTGTGGTTGATGTCGCAGTACTGGCACTCCTCCTTGGCGCCGAAGTACTGGCAGACCCGGAAGACGGTCAGGTAGATCAGGTAGCCCCACTGGATGGTCGGTGCGACCTCCATCACGGACTTCCCGTTGGACAGGGTGTGCCGGTAGTACTCGGGCATCGGCGGTACGCCGACGTCGGCGACGCGCTTCCCGTCGAGGTACAGCCCGAGCAGCCCCTCCTCGTCGGCGGCGACGCGGTACGGCGAGGCGGGGTTCACCCGTACGGAGACGACCGTACGGCGCAGGTCGTATGGACCGCCGGTGAGGATGATCTCCTCGGGCGGGCGCCTGAGCGCGGCCTCGCCCAGCTCGGGCAGGGTGCCGTGGTCGAAGGAGAAGATGAAGTACGACTTGGGCTTGACGTCCCCGGCCTCGTTGTCGCTCAGGGCGGACTTGTCGAAGGCGACACCGCCCCGGAGCAGGTCCTCTTTGAAGACGGCCTCCCGCGGAACATGCGGGAACCGCTCCATCAGATCCTCGACCAGCGCGGTACGACTGCCCATCCGTCTGTCTCCTCCCGGTTCAGGCGTACGGCTCTCACCGTATGCCCCCGCCCCCGGCCGGGCCGTGCCGGGTCCCCGCACGCCGCGCGATGTGCTCCGGTACGGCGATGTCGACCGGCAGCGCCGGATCGGGCACGGGTTCGCCCCAGACGGAGGCCAGCGGCAGGACCCCGGCCCACAGGCCCAGCTCCGCGTCGGGTCCTTCGCCGTCGTCGGGAGCGCCGGTCCGGATCTTGACGGAGGCCTCTTCGAGGGAGAGGGCGAGGAGGGCGGTGGCGGCGAGTTCCCTGCGGTTGGGCCCCCGGGCGTACGACCACTGCCCCGGCGTCGCGTGCTCGGTGAGCCGGCGCAGGCCCGCCAGCTTCTCCTCGGGGTCGGTGACCCTGCGGGCGGTGCCGTGGATCATGGCGCTGCGGTAGTTCACGCCGTGCTCGAAGACGGACCGGGCGAGCACGAGCCCGTCGACGTGCGTGACGGTCACACAGACCGGGAGATCACCGGCGAGGCTGCGGCTGGCCACCGACCCGTGGACGTACAGCTGCCGCTCGTCGCGCCCGTACACCGTCGGCACGACCAGTGGCCGGCCGTCGACCACCACGCCCAGGTGACAGACGAAACCGGCGTCCAGGATCGCGTTCAGCTCCGCCCGGTCCAGACTGCCCTGCTCGCGAAGGCGGCGGTGGCGGGTGCGGTCGGTCTCGGGGAGCCGCGCGGGGAGAGGTTCGGAAGCCATGCGAGGAAGCTATCGAAACAGTCACGACAGGGCGAAGGAATTTGCTGATTTCGAAGTTCGCGCAGGCCAAGGCAACGAAATCCGCGATCCCGGCCGCCCGGCGAGGCTCGGACAGCAACCGCTCTCCACAGGGGCCGCACCGGATGAGAAGGTCGACGGACACGCAACTCTCCGGGAGGGAGCAGGGATGACGGAGTCGGCGGAGACGGTCAGCAACTGGGCGCGCACGGTCACGTACACGGTCAAGGAGTTCCACCGCCCGGACACGCTCGACGCGCTCAGGGCCCTGGTGGCCGGCAGCGACCGGGTGCGGGTCCTGGGCAGCGGCCACTCGTTCAACCGGATCACCGACCCCGGCGGCGAGGGGGTGCTCGTGTCGATCGCCGGTCTGCCGCCGGTGCTCGACGTGGACATCGCGGCCCGTACGGTACGGGTCTCGGGCGGCGTCCGGTACGCGGAGCTCGCCCGCACGGTCGACGCGCACGGCCTCGCCCTGCCCAACATGGCCTCCCTGCCGCACATCTCGGTGGCCGGTTCGGTGGCGACCGGCACGCACGGCTCCGGCGTCGGCAACGGTCCGCTGGCGTCGGCGGTCCGGGAGGTGGAGCTGGTCGTCGCGGACGGTACGACGGTGACGATCGGCCGGGACGACCCGCGGTTCGACGGCGCCGTGACCTCCCTCGGCGCGCTGGGTGTCGTCACCGCGCTCACCCTCGGCCTGGAGCCGGCGTACCAGGTGGAGCAGCGGGTCTTCACCGAACTGCCCCTGGAGGGGCTGGACTTCACGGCCGTCGCCGCCTCGGGGTACAGCGTGAGCCTGTTCACGGACTGGCGGGCGCCGGGCTTCCGTCAGGTGTGGGTCAAGCGGCGCACCGACCGGCCGGCGGTGGACTTCCCGTGGGCGGCGCCCGCGACCGTCCCGCTGCACCCGGTGCCGGGCATGCCCGCCGAGAACTGCACCCGGCAGCTGGGCGTGCCGGGGCCGTGGCACGAGCGGCTGCCGCACTTCCGGGCGGAGTTCACGCCGAGCAGCGGGGCGGAGATCCAGTCCGAGTACCTGCTGCCGCGGTCGGCGGCGGTCGACGCGCTGCACGCGATCGACGGGATCCGGGAGGCGGTGGCCGGTGTGCTGCAGACCTGCGAGGTGCGCACGATCGCCGCCGACCCGCAGTGGCTCAGCCCGGCCCACGGCCGCGACTCGGTCGCGTTCCACTTCACCTGGGTGCGCGACGAGGCGGCGGTGCTGCCGGTGGTGCGCCGGCTGGAGCGGGCGCTGGAGCCGTTCGATCCGCGCCCGCACTGGGGGAAGGTGTACGGGATCCCGTCCGCGGTACTCCGTGGACGGTACGCGCGGCTCGCCGACTTCCGGGCCCTGGCGCGCTCACTGGATCCCGCCGGCACGTTCCGCAACGCCTTCGTGCGGGACCTGCTCGACGACTGACGCGGTGCCAGACTTGACTTTCTCCAGCCCCTTTCCTAACCCCTTGTCGAAAGTCCCTCCCAGCCCATAACCTGACGCCCGCGCCGGTGCTGATCCCGCCCGGCCCGATCTGGTCCGGACGGGATGGGAGGGGCAGCCGCGTGAAGCGCACATCACGTGACATCCGCACCGCGAACCGCTATGAGGTACTGCGCCAGATCATCGCGGAGTCTCCCACCTCCCGCCAGGAGCTCGCGGCGGCCACCGGCCTGAGCCTGGCCACCGTGGCCACGCTCGTCGGCGAGCTGCTGGATCTCCGCATGATCACCGAGGTCGGGTTCGAGGACTCGGCCGGTGGCCGCCCCCGGGGGCTGGTCGCCGTCAACGCGTCGGGGGGCGCGTTGATCGGCGTGGACATCGCGGAGACGTACGTCCATGTCGAGCTGTTCGACCTGGCGCTGAACGTGCTGGCCCGCGCCGACGAGGACATGCGGCCCGGGGAGAGCCGGCCCGAGCAGGTGGTCGGGCACGTCGCCGCCGCGGTCGGGTCGGTGGTCGCCCAGGCCGGTGTCGAGGCGGCCCGGGTGCTCGGCGTCGGGGTGAGCGTGCCGGGCCAGGTGGACCGGGACACCGGGGTCGCCGAGTTCGCGCCCAACTGGAACTGGCACGACGTGCCGTTGCTCGACCTGCTCGCCGAGCACATCGCCTACCCGCTGTACCTGGACAATCCGCTGCGCGCCTGCGCGGTGGCCGAGCTGTGGTTCGGGGCGGCGCGGGGCCGCGGGGACGCCGTGGTCGTCAATCTCGGCACCGGGGTCGGTGCCGGTCTGGCCCTCGGCGGCGGTCTGCACCGCGGGGTGAGCAACAGCGCCGGCGAGTGGGGGCACACCACGCTCGTGCTGGACGGGCGGCTGTGCCACTGCGGCAACCACGGCTGCGTGGAGACGTACGTCGGCGCGCCCGGCATCATGCAGAACCTGCGCGAACTGAGCCCGCGCTCCACCCTGTTGCACCCCGAGGACCAGACGGCCACCATCGACGCGCTGGCCCGCGCGGTCGGCGAGGGCGACCCGGTCGCGCTCAAGGTCGTCCGGGACACGGCACGGTACCTGGGCGCCGGCATCTCCGACCTGATCAATCTCCTCAACCCCGAAGTGGTCGTGCTCAGCAGCTGGGTGGCGTCCCGGCTGGGCGAGCCGCTGCTCGGGGAGGTCCGCCAGGCGGTCGCCCGGCACGCGCTGCGCCGCCCGCTGGCCGCCACCGAGATCGTCCTCTCCCCGGTCCCCACCGACCCGGTGTCCCTCGGCGCGGCGACGTTCGCGCTGGAGGGGGCGCTGCAGTCCGTCGGGCAGAGGGCAGTGAAACGCACCCACGCAAGGAGCCGTACCGCACCGCCTTCATGACGACGGAAGGGATGCACGTGTCTCACCCCCGCACCAGGAGATCGCTCCTGCTGACGGCCTCGGCCGCACTGGCCGTCACCGGAGCCCTGATCACCTCCCCGCCGGCGGGTGCCGCCGGCACCCCGGCCGCCGCCGAGGTCTCCCCCCACGCCGCCCAGACCATCGACAACATCGGCGCCTCCGGCGCCTGGTGGGTCAACGACCTCCAGCACTTCGACCCCGCCGTCCAGGCCCGGGTCGCCAAGCTGCTGTTCTCCAGGGACGGCCTCGCCCTCAGCTCGTACCGCTACAACATCGGCGGAGGCGGCACCGGCGTGACGTACGCGCCGCGCGCCCCCGAGGACTTCCTCGCCCCGGACGGCGGCTACGACTGGTCCAAGGACAAGGCCGGCCGCTCCTACCTGTACGCCGCCGCCAAGTACGGCGTGAAGGACCTGATCGGCTTCGTCAACAGCGCGCCCGCCGCGTGGAAGACGAACGGCAAGAGCTGCGGCGGCTACCTGAAGGCGGAGAACGAGCAGGACTTCGCCCGGTACGTCGCCGATGTCACCGACCACTTCGCGAAGCAGGGCGTACGGCTGGACTACATCAGCCCGTTCAACGAGCCGACCAACAGCTTCGACTCGTGCGGTCAGGAGGGCATGCTGGTCGACCCCGCGCAGCGCGACGACATCGTGCGCGCGCTCGGCGCCGAGCAGCGGGCCCGGCACCAGAAGACGACGATCATCGCCGACGAGTCCACCAGCACGGCCAAGTTCAACGAGGAGGTCCCCCAGTGGATCTCCCAGCCGGGCACCGCCCCGTACGTCTCCAAGCTGGCCCACCACACGTACGACAACCCGGGCGACGCCGACCGGGCGCGGGTGCACGAGACGTCCAGGGCGGCCGGGAAGCAGTCCTGGTCGACGGAGATCTGCTGCTTCGGCAAGGGCGGCACCGGCTGGGCGCAGGAGTACGACCCGACGATCGACGGCGGGCTGAACCTGTCCCGGATCATCTACAAGGACTTCGCGACCGCCCATGACTCGGCGTTCCAGTGGTGGGTGGCGCTGTCGGAGATGATCGGCAGCGACCCGAACGCCCGCAACGACGACGGCTGGAACGACGGCCTGATCTACTACGACCCGGACTACGCGAAGAACGGCAACCAGACCCTGTACTTCACCAAGCGTTACTACGCGCTCGGCCAGTACAGCAAGTTCGTCCGGCCGGGCGCGGTCCTGCACAACGTGACCGGCGTGCCGGCCGGCGTGGAGGTGTCCGCCTACGACCGCAACGGCACCTGGGTGGTCGTGGTCAACAACCACAACACGACCGACACCGCGCTGAACCTGCACTTCAACAGCGGTGCGCCGGTGCGGGCCACGAAGGCCGTGCGGACCTCCGCCGACGAGAACTGGGCGGGGGTCGCGAAGCCGTCGGTGGCCGACGGCTCGATGTCCGCGACGCTCGCGGCCCGTTCGATCACGACGTACGTCCTCGACGGGAAGCGGCAGGGCAGTTCGGCGCTGACCGGTGCGCTGGTCGGCGGGCAGTCGGGCAAGTGCCTGACGGCCGACGCCTCGGGTGCCGCGATCACCGGCTGCACGGGCGCGGCCGGGCAGTCGTGGTCGTACGACGCGCGGGGCACACTGAAGGGCGCCAACGGCTATCTGACAGCGGCGGGTTCGGGCCTGACGGCGACGGCCCCGGCCCGTGGTGACGGCACCCAGCGCTGGCTGCTGAACGGCAACGGGCAGATCGTGAACGAGGCGTCGGGCAGGTGCCTCGACGTCAGCGGGCAGGCGACGGCCGACGGCAGCGAGGTCATCCTCTACAGCTGCACCGGCGGCGCCAACGAGGCCTGGACCAGGCAGTAGACCCGCTCCTCCTCCGCACCGAGGGCCGCCGGACACTCCCCTGACCCGGCGGCCCTCATCTCCCCTGCCCCGCAAGCCCGTTCGCGATCCCGAACCGCGTACAACAACTCGCACCGACTTCGTCCAACCCCTTGCTGAAGCCTTAGTCGAAGGTTAGCGTCCCGCACCACACCCCCTTTCCGGCCGTCCGGCCACCGGGTGTGAGAGCCGCAGCCGTACTCGAACAGAGAAGGACGTCAGCATGTCGGCACAGAGCAGCACCTGGGACCGCCGATCGATATTCCGGGCCGCCGCGGGCCTGGCCGCCGCCGGCACGCTCGCCGCGTGCGGCGGCAACAACGGCCGGGGCGGCGGCTCCGGTTCTGGCAAGCAGCTCACCCAGTACTTCCACGCGTACGGCGAGGCGGGCACCCAGCAGGCGATCAAGCGCTACGCGAAGGCGTACTCGAAGGCGAACGTGACCACGCAGTGGATCACCGGCTCCAACTTCGAGAGCAAGCTGTTCGCCTCGCTGCTCACCGACCAGGCGCCGGACCTGTTCGAGTTCCACCCGCAGATCCAGCTCGTCAGGAGCGGCCAGGTGGCGGACCTGACCGACATCATCGAGCCGGCCAAGAGCGACTTCAACCAGGCCGACATCTCGTCCCACACGGTGGACGGCAAAATCTACGGCGTCCGGATGATCGACGACCCGCAGTTCTTCTTCTACCGCAAGTCCCTGCTGGAGAAGGCGGGCATCGAGCCGCCCACCACCCTGGACGAGCTGATCGAGGCGGCGGACAGGCTCACCACGAGCAAGGTCAAGGGGCTGTTCCTCGGCAACGACCTGCACGCGGTGATCAACCCGCTGATCTGGTCGGCCGGCGCGGACCAGCTGAACGACAAGAACGAGATCGCTTACCACACGGACGGCGTGATCGAGGGCCTGAAGCAGATGCGGAAGCTGTTCACCAGCGGCAACCTCCTGCTCGACGCCCCGGCCGACTTCTGGGACCCCTCCGCCCTCAACCAGGGTCTGTGCGCGATCCAGTTCTGCGGCATGTGGGCCATGCCGCAGTTCCAGCAGGCCCTCGGCGACGATCTCGGCGTCATGCCGTTCCCCAAGGTCGGTGACGCGGGCAAGCCGTCCGTCTACATCAGCGGCTGGTCGATGTTCGTCAACGCCAAGGGCAAGAACGTCGAGGCGGCCAAGGAGTACGTGAAGTGGCTGTGGATCGACCAGAAGAAGTACCAGGCGGACTGGGCGACCTCGTACGGCTTCCACATCCCGCCACGCGCCTCCATCGCGCAGTCGGCGAGCAAGCTGAAGTCGGGCCTGCCGGCGGAGGGCGTGAAGCTCTTCAACGAGTACGGGCGCTTCGAGAAGACCGGCTGGACGCAGGCGATGATCACCGCCACGGAGAAGGTCTTCGCCGACTGCGTCCGCAAGGGCGGTGACCCCGAGGCCGCACTCGACACGTGCGACAAGACGGTGAACGCCGAACTGAAGAAGCTGTTCGGATAGGCCGCCGGACGGATCACACCATGTCGACGACCACCACGCGCGGTGTCGCGAGCCCCGCCCCGGCCGAGGCCACCGAGCCCCGGCCCCGGCGGGGACTGCGCGGCAGCCGCACCTTCAACTTCTGGCTCTTCACCAGCCCGTTCCTGATCGGCCTCATCGTCTTCGTCTACGTCCCGATCGGCTGGAGCCTGTACCTCAGCTTCTTCGAGGCCCGCTTCACGGTCACGCCCAGCGACTTCGTCGGCCTGGGCAACTACCGGGAGATCTTCTCCGACAGCGACTTCATGGGCTCGCTCGGCACCTTCACCGTCTTCGCCGCCTTCATCGTGCCCACCACCTGGGCGGTCTCCCTGGGCCTCGCCCTGCTGGTGAACCGGCTGCGCTTCATACGGGCGTTCTACCGGTCGGTGTTCTTCCTGCCGACCGCGTGCAGCTATGTCGCCGCCTCGCTGATCTGGAGGATGTCCCTCTTCAACGGCGTGCGCTTCGGCCTGGCGAACACCGTCCTCGGCCTGTTCGGCGTCGACAACGTCGCCTGGCTGGCCAACCCCGACCCGCCCTGGTACTGGCTGGTCATCGTCACCGCCCGCCTGTGGCTGCAGTCCGGCTTCTACATGATCCTGTTCCTGGCCGCGCTCCAGAACATCCCGCAGGAGCTGTACGAGGCCGCCGCCATCGACGGCGCCAAGCGCGGCTGGCAGACCTTCCGGTACATCACGCTGCCGCAGCTGCGGGCCACCTCCACGGCCGTCGTCCTGCTGCTGCTCGTGGCCGCCTACCAGGCCTTCGACGAGTTCTTCAACCTGCTGTCCAAGACGACCTGGGGCCGCCCCCCGCTGGTCGAGCTGTACTACACCGCCCTCGGCCAGGACCAGAACTACGGCAAGGGCAGCGCCGGCGCCGTAGTGCTGACCGTGCTGATCTGCGTCGTCACCCTGTTCCAGGGCCGGATCATGGGATTCGGGAGGGGTGAGGAGTCCAAGTGACCACGACCGCACCCGACACCGGAAAGCGCGCCCGGCGCGGCGGGGTGATGAGCTCGACCGGCCTGTACATCGCCACCAGTGTCGCCGCGCTCCTCTTCCTCGTCCCCTTCTACCTGCTGATCCGCAACGCCCTGTCCACCGACCCGGAGATCACCGGCGAGAACTGGAAGTTCTTCCCCACCCACATCCAGTGGGGCAACATCACCGAACCGTTCGACGACCCGACGGTCGACTTCGGCCGGTCGATGTGGAACTCGCTGGTCGTCGGCGTCCTGCACACGGTCGGCACGCTGTTCGTCTGCTCGCTGGCCGGCTACGCCCTCGCCCGCATCCCCTACCGGCACGCCAACAAGATCTTCTACGCCGTCCTGGTGACCCTGATGGTCCCGGCCGCCGTCACCTTCGTGCCCAGCTTCGTGCTGGTGTCGTCCCTCGGCTGGGTGGACAGCTACCGGGGTCTCATCGTCCCGGGGCTCTTCAGCGGTTTCACCTGCTTCCTGTTCCGGCAGTACTTCCTCGGGTTCCCGAAGGAGCTGGAGGAGGCGGCACGCGTGGACGGGCTCGGCTACTGGGGCGCGTACTGGCGTGTCGTGGTGCCGAACTCGCTGAACTTCTTCGCGGCCATCGCCACGATCACCTTCATCAACGGCTGGAACGCCTTCCTGTGGCCGCTGGTCATCGGCCAGGACCCGAGCGCCTGGACGGTCCAGGTCGCGCTGTCGTCGTACATGACCAACCAGACCGTCAACTACCACCTGATCTTCATGGCGACCGCCATCTCGATCCTGCCCCTGCTGTTCGTGTTCCTCTTCCTCCAGCGCTGGCTGGTGCAGGGGATCGCGCAGACCGGCATCAAGGGCTGAGCTAGGAGACCGATGTCTTTCCGTACCACCACCGCCTACGTCGAGGACGTCTCGCCGGGTTCCGGGGCGCTGCCACCCCGCGCCTGGTACGCGTCCTCGGACGCCATGTCCCTTTCCCTGAACGGCAGCTGGCGCTTCAGACTGTCGGAGACGGCCGACGCCGAGGACGACTCCTTCGCGGCCGAGGGGTACGACGCCGGAGACTGGGCGGAGGTCACGGTCCCCGGTCACTGGGTGCTCCAGGGCAGCGGTTCCTTCGGATCCCCCATCTACACCAACCACCTCTACCCGTTCCCGGTCGACCCGCCCCGCGTGCCCACCGAGAACCCGACCGGCGACCATCTGCGCACCTTCGACCTGCCCGCGGACTGGCCGGCCGACGGCGGTGCCGCCTTGCGCTTCGACGGCGTGGAGTCCTGCGCCCGGATCTGGCTGAACGGCACCGAGCTGGGCGAGTTCAAGGGCTCACGGCTGCCCCACGAGTTCACGGTCGGACACCTGCTGAAGCCCACCGGGAACGTCCTGGCCGTCCGCGTCCACCAGTGGTCGGCGGGCTCCTACCTGGAGGACCAGGACCAGTGGTGGCTGCCGGGCATCTTCCGGGACGTCACCCTGCTGCACCGCCCGGCGGTCAGCGCCCTGGACTTCTTCGTGCACGCCTCCTACGACCACACCACGGGTGAGGGCACGCTGCGGGTCGACTCCGACGTGGAGGGCCGGGTGACCGTCCCGGACCTCGGCATCGACACCGCGACCGGCGATCCGGTGACCGTCCCGGTCGAGCCGTGGTCGGCGGAGACGCCGAGGCTGTACGACGGCGTGCTGGCCACCGAGGGCGAGCGGGTGCCGCTGCGCATCGGCTTCCGTACGGTGGAACTCTCGGACGGCCTGATCAAGGTGAACGGCCGCCCGGTGCTCTTCAAGGGCGTCAACCGGCACGAGTGGCACCCGGAGAAGGGCCGGGCGCTCGACCTCGCGACCATGCGCGAGGACGTGCTGCTGATGAAGCGGCACAACATCAACGCGGTCCGCACCTCCCACTACCCGCCGCACCCCGCCTTCCTCGACCTGTGCGACGAGTACGGCCTGTGGGTGATCGACGAGTGCGACCTGGAGACGCACGGCTTCACCGAGCAGGGCTGGCGGGACAACCCCGTCGACGACGACCGCTGGACCCCGGCCCTGCTCGACCGGGCGGCCCGCATGGTCGAGCGGGACAAGAACCACCCGTCGGTCGTCATCTGGTCGCTGGGCAACGAGGCGGGCACCGGACGGGGCCTGACCGCGATGGCCGAGTGGATCCACGGCCGCGACACCTCCCGGCTCGTGCACTACGAGGGCGACCTCAACTGCCGTGACACGGACATGTACTCACGGATGTACGCCTCCCACGCCGAGGTCGAGCAGATCGGCAAGGAGTTGGACGGCGGCACCCACAAGCGCCGCGAACTCCCCTTCATCCTCTGCGAGTACGCGCACGCCATGGGCAACGGCCCTGGCGGACTCGCCGACTACCAGCGGCTCTTCGAGGCGCACGACCGGCTCCAGGGCGGCTTCGTCTGGGAGTGGATCGACCACGGCATCGCCCGCCCCGACCTGGGTTTCGCCTACGGCGGCGACTTCGGCGAGGAGCTGCACGACGGCAACTTCGTCTGCGACGGCCTGCTCTTCCCGGACCGGCGGCCCTCCCCCGGCCTGGTCGAGTACAAGAAGGTGATCGAGCCGGTCGCCATCACCGGCGACGGCGCCGACGGCACGGTCCGCATCACCAACAAGTACGACTTCGCTGACCTGTCGGCGCTGGCCTTCTCCTGGTCGTACGAGGTCGAGGGCGAGCCGGTGGAGTCCGGCACCCTGTCGGTGCCCGCGCTGGCGCCCGGCGAGTCCGCCGAGGTCAAGCTGCCCGCCGTGCCGGCCGGGGCGCCCGCCGACGAGGACCGGTGGACCGTCCGGGCACGGCTCGCCTCCGGCACCTCGTGGGCGCCGCGGGACCACGTCGTCGCCTGGGGCCAGATCCCGGTGTCGGCGCGCCGGACCCCGTCCGTCGCCGCGACCGCCCGGCCTGCGTCCGGCGACGGGGCGATCACGCTCGGTCCGGCCGTCTTCGACGCCCGGACCGGGGCGCTGCGGAGCATCGGCGAGGTGCCCGTCACGGGGCTGCGCCTGGACGTGTGGCGGGCCACCACCGACAACGACGACGGCGCCGCCTGGCAGAGCGATCTGCGCTACGGGCTGGTGTGGCGCACGCTCGGCCTGCACCGGATGCGGCACCGCCTGGACGCGGTCGAGGCCGGCGAGGACGCGCTGACGGTCCGCACGCGGGTGGCGCCGGCCGCCCGGGAGCTGGGGCTGTCGGCGGTGTACCGCTGGACGTCGGACGGAGACCGGCTGCGGCTGACGGTGTCGACCGCCCCGGACGGCGACTGGACCGTCCCGCTGCCCCGCCTCGGCATCCGCTTCGGGCTCGTCGCGGCCGACCGGGTGCGGTGGTACGGCGGTGGCCCCGGCGAGGCGTACCCGGACACCCGGGCGGCGGCGGCGATCGGCCGCTGGGAGTCGACCGTGGACGAGCTGCAGACGCCGTACGTCCGCCCGCAGGAGAACGGCGCCCGGACCGACGTCCGCTGGGCTGAGCTGGGCGGCCTGCGCATCGAGGGCGACCCGGTGTTCTCCCTCACCGCCCGGCGCTGGACCACCGAGCAGCTGGACGCCGCGGCCCATCGCACCGACCTGGTGCCCGGTGACACTGTGTGGGTCAACCTGGACCACGGCCAGCACGGCATCGGCTCCCAGTCCTGCGGCCCGGGCCCGCTGCCCCAGTACCACCTGCGGGCCGAGCCGGCCGAGTTCTCCTTCGTCTTCTCCACCTCCACCTCTGCGGGCACCGGTTGACCGGTACGGTCCTGACGCCCACCGCGGCCGGCCGGCTCTTCTCCCGGCCGGCCGCGGTCGCGTCGTGCGTGGGTTTCGCCCTCATCGGCATGCTCCAGGCGCTCTACGGCCCGGCGGTACCGGGCCTGCGCGCCGAGTAGGGCCTGTCCCCGTCCGGGGCGGGTCTCGGTCTTCGCGCCGGTGCTCGCGACCGGGCTGCCCTGGCTCAACCGGGCGCTGCCGGGGGCGGCGGCGGTGAATCCCCGCTGTTCATGCAACCGTTTTCCCAACCCCCTTCAAAACTGGCGTTGTTGACGTGAGCATGGCCCTATGCGACCCATGGGACGACTCCTCGGCGCCCTCGCCGCCGGCCTGCTGGCCGCGACCGGGCTCACGGCCACCGCCGGTACGGCACAGGCCGCCGATTCAGGGAGCTTCAGTGTCTTGACGTACAACGTGGCCGGGCTGCCCGAGGGCCTCAGCTCCAGCCATCCGGCCACCAACACCCCGCTGATCTCACCGCGGCTGGCGGGCTACGACATCGTCAACGTCCAGGAGGACTTCAACTACCACGCGGCGCTCTACGCCGGCGACCACCACCCCTACCGCACGGCGACCAGCGGCGGCGCGGCCTTCGGAGACGGACTCAATACGCTGTCGGCCTTCCCGTTCGAGGACTTCGAGCGGGTGAAGTGGCACGACTGCACCGGCACCAACTGCCTCACCCCCAAGGGCTTCACCCTGGCCCGGGTACGGCTCGCCGAGGGCGTCTACGTCGACCTGTACAACCTGCACCCCAACGCCGACGACACCGACGACGCCCTCGCCGCCCGGCGCGCCAACATCGCGCAGCTGTCGGCCTTCATCCGGGCCAACTCGGCGGGCAACGCGGTGATCGTGATGGGCGACACCAACACCCGGTACACCCGCGCCGGCGACAACATCCGCACCCTCGCCGGCGACAACGGCCTGACCGACGCCTGGGTGCGGCTGGCCAAGGGCGGTACGGCCCCCGCGCAGGGCGCCGATCCGCTGCTGTGCCCGGCGTCCGCGCCGCCCGACGACTGCGAGGTGGTCGACAAGGTCCTCTACCGCGGCAGCACCCTGGTCTCCCTGACCGCGACCCGCTACCACGACGAGTGGGCGAAGTTCCTGGACGCGGCCGGCGGCAACCTCTCCGACCACTTCCCGCACACCGTCGACTTCTCGTACACGCTCAACCCGAAGCTCCGGGCGAGCGACTTCTTCGGCGGCCCGCACGGCACGGCCTTCAACGACGCCGACGACCTGCCGGCCGCGCCCGCCCCGCGCACCCTCACCCTGCGCGGCGGCGCCCGCCTGGACGGCGTGTCCCTCGTCCACGACGGCGGCACGGTCCTCGGCCACGGCGGCACGGGCGGTACGGCCGCCTCGCTCACCCTCGCCGCCGGGGAGCACCTCACCTCGGTGAAGCTCACCGAGGGCCAGAAGGACGGCCGTACCCGGATCTTCTCGGCCGCCTTCACCACCGACCGGGGCCGCACGCTGTCCGCGGGCACGCCGACCACCGACACCGCCACCTTCACGGCCCCGGCGGGCCGGCAGATCGTCGGCTTCACCGGCCGCTCCGGCGACGAGATCGACAAGCTGGGCGTGCTGTACGCGCCGATCGGCTGACCCCGCACGCCCACCTTCCTAGATGCCCTAGGATTGCCCCTAGGAATCCTAGGAGGTGGGCGTGTGGCCCGGGTGGGAATCACCGTCGAACGGCTGGTGGCAGCCGCCGCGGAGCTGGCCGACGAGGTCGGTTTCGACCAGGTCAGCGTCTCCGCGCTGGCCCGCCGCTTCGGCGTCAAGGACGCGAGCCTGTACTCGCACGTCCGCGGTCTCCAGGACCTGCGCACCCGGCTCGCGCTGCACGCGGGCGGCGAGCTGATCGACCGGATCGCCGCGGCCGTGGCCGGACGGGCGGGCAAGGAGGCGCTGGCCGCGTTCGCCGGCGCCTACCGCGCCTACGCCCTGGAGCACCCGGGCCGCTACGCGGCCACCCAGATCCGCATCGACCAGTCCCTGATCGCCGACTCCCCCGCACTGCGCCGCACCGCGGAGATCACCTACGGCATGCTGCGCGCGTACGGCCTGGAGGAACCCGATCTGACGGACGCGGTACGCCTGCTGCGCAGCACCTTCCACGGCTACTGCGTCCTGGAGGGCGCGGGCGGCTTCGGCGCGGACCGCGACGTAGGGGCCTCCTGGGACAAGGCGGTCGACGCCCTGCACCTCGCCCTCGCACACTGGCCCCGGGAGAAGAACAGCGATGACTGACCTGCCGCACCACGACGTCACGGGCAGCGGTCCCGTGCTGCTGCTCGTGCCGGGCGGGGCCGGGCACCCGATGGGCCTCGACCCGCTGACCGAGCGGCTCGCGACGCGGTTCACCGTGGTGACGTACGACCCGCTGGGCCTCGCGCACGGCCGACTCGGCCGACCGGTCCCCGAGCAGCGGCCGGCGGACTGGAGCGAGGGGGCGCGGCGGGTGCTGGAGGCGGTGCTGCCGGCGGGCGAGGCAGCGTATGTGTTCGGCACCAGCTCCGGGGGCATCGCGACCCTGGACCTGCTGGCCCGCCACCCCGGGCGGCTGGCGCACGTGGTCGCGCACGAGCCGCCGTGCGTGACGGTCCTGCCGGACGGGGAGGCGCTGCGGGCTGAGCTGATCGAGCAGCTCGACGGCCCCGGACGGCCGCCCGCGGAGGGCGAATCGGCGACCCCGACGGGCGTCTTCCTGGCCCGTGTCCTGCGCCCGTTCAGCAGCTACGTCCCCGCCGTCACCCCGCCCCCGGGCCGGCTGACGATCGCCGTCGGCGCCGACTCGCGCGGCCTGCTCCTGGACCGCACGGCCGAGGCCCTCGCGGAACGGCTGGGCAGTGCCCGCGCCGTGTTCCCGGGCGGGCATCTCGGCACACTGGATCACCCGGTGGAGTTCGCGGACCGGCTCACCGAGACGCTGCGTTCGAGCGCGCGGACGTCCGCGTAGGAGGGGGTCGTACCGCCCGGGGCACGGCCGGCCGCGATGTCGGCCACCGCGTCCAGGGCCGCGCCGAGCGCCCGCCGGTACAGCAGCGAGCCGAGGCTGACGCGACGCACACCGAGGCCGGCGAGACGGGCGAGCGTGGGTCCGGTCGGCGAGTAGAGGACGTTGAGCGGGGCGGCGGTGCGCCGGACGAGGGCCGCGATGCGCTCCGGGTCGGTCAGGCCCGGCACGAACACCCCGTCGGCGCCCGCCTCCTGGTAGGCGTCGAGCCGGCGCAGGGTGTCCCGCTCGTCACCGTCGCCCGACCAGTACGTGTCCGTACGGGCGTTGACGAACAGCTCCGGTACGGCCGCCTTCACGGCCGCGATCTTCGCCGCGTGCCGGCCGGCCGGGCCCAGGCCGTCCTCCAGGTTGACGCCGACGGCCCCGACGGCCCACAACTGCCGGGCCAGTGCGGCGACTTCGTCCGGATCGTCGCTGAAGCCGTCCTCGGCGTCGATCGAGAGCAGGTACGGCCCGGAGCCGAGGGTCAGCGCGAGGCGCACGGTGTCCTCGCGGGTCGCCGCCTCCCCGTCGGGCAGGCCGAGGGCCGCCGCCACGGCCAGGCTCGTCGTCGCGATCGCCGGGAAACCCCGGGCGGCGAGAGCGGCGGCCGAGGCATGGTCCCAGGCGTTGGGCAGCAGCAGCGGCTCGCCGGGGCGGTGATGGAGTGCGGCGAAGGAGGTCACGGCGGGCTCTGCGGTCATACGGCCATGCTGGACCCGGATCGTTTCGGCGCCCGTCGAACCATGGGGCGCGACCTGGCTACCGCGCCCGCTCGGCCGCGCTGCGCTCCACGCAGAACTCGTTGCCCTCGGGATCGGCGAGGACCACCCAGCCGGTGCCGTCGGAGTTGCGCCGGTCGTCCACCAGGGCGGCGCCGAGGGCGAGCAGCCGCTCGACCTCCTCGTCGCGGCCGCGGTCCTGGGGCTGGAGGTCGAGGTGGACCCGGTTCTTGGCGGTCTTGGCCTCGGGCACGGTGACGAAGAGCAGCCCCGCCCCCTCGATCAGGGCCTCCTCGTCACCCGGGTGGTCGTCCTCGCCCAGGGGTTGCTCCAGCACCTTGGACCAGAAGGTGGCCAGGGCGTGGGCGTCGGCGCTGTCGATGGTCACGTGCCGGATCATGGACGTCATGTGCGGGATTCTGCTGGACCGTCGGCGACGGGAGCAACACGCGGCAGCCCTGACGGCCCTGCGGATCGCCCGTCCGAAGCCGTGAACCGGAAGCCGGCCACCGGGCCCGCCGCCCACGTCACGCGCACCTCGTAGCCCGGGTCGGCGCCGTCGGCCTCCCGCACCGCCACCGACACCAGCTCGGTGAGGGGCAGGGGGTCCGGCTCCCCGGTGAGCCGGGCGAGCGCCACGAAGAGCGTGGGCCCGCCGTCCCCGGTCACCCCGGTCAGCTCCGCCGACAGGCCGGTGACCGGGGCGAGTTCGGCCCGTACGCCCTGCCCGGCCGGCCAGCCCGTCACCCGCACCGGCGTCCCGGGGGCCGCGCCCGCCACCAGATGGGCCCGCACCTCCACGGCGCCCCGGACGGCCACCAGACTGGTGACGGTGATCCCCTCGCGCACGGTGTGCCGGGAGGCGATCCACCCCTCGCCCGTGCCGAGCGGCTCGATCTCCGTACGGCCCGGGTCTCCGTCCACGATCACGCTGTTGTCGTACGACGGCACGGGCGCGGTGGCGGTCGAGTAGCCGAGGCGGGTGTAGTAGGGGTCGTAGCGGACGTCCTCGCTGCCGTGGTTGTGCAGCCGGACCAGGCCGTCCGAACGCGTCGTCTGGAGAAGCCAGTTGGGGACGGGCACGGGGTGTGCCGCGTCGGCGCGGTCGGCCGGGGCCGGTTCCTCCCGTGCCGTCCACACCTCGTGCCCGGGCGGCAGCAGCAGGCCGAGGAAGCCCTTGCTCGCCCAGTACGGGGAGGCCGGGCCGGAGTAGTTCTGCACGAGCGAGGTGTCGGCGCCCAGCCAGCCGAGCGGCAGCAGGCCCCGCTCGTCCACGGCGCCGCCGTCGAGGAAGTACCGCAGCGCGCCGGAGGCCAGCCGCCGCGTCTCGCCCGCCGGCAGCGGGGTGTGCCCGGTCAGGGCGCCGAGCCAGAGCGGTGCCGCCGTCGCGAAGCGGTACGTGAGGGAGCGGCCCTGGTGCAGGGGCGCGCCGTCGGCGCCGAAGAGACGGGCGTAGTCGCCGAGGTGGCGCGACAGCCGCCGGCCGTAGACGGCGAGCAGGTCGGTGTCGTCCGCGAGCCAGGCGTGCAGGACCGTGTACAGGTGCATGGCCCAGCCGTTGTAGTAGTCGAACTTCCGGCCGTCGCCGTCCGTGTACCAGCCGTCGCCGAGGTACCAGCCCTCGACCCGCGCGAGGCCGCGGTCGATCGCCTTGCGTGCCGTCTCCTCGCGGTGGCCGATCTCGGCGAGGAAGCCGCCGACGGTGACCGGGAACAGTTCCCAGTTGCACGGCCAGGGTTCGGCGGTGAGCGCGTCCGCCAGCCAGGCGGCGGTGCGCTGCCGTACGGCGTCGTCCAGGCGGTCCCACAGCAGCGGCCGGGTGAGCCGCAGGGCGAGCGCGATCGAGGCGGCCTCGACCAGCGGCTGGCTGTGGTCGGTGATCCGCGGCCAGACCCCGCCGGGCCCGGCCGCGAGCCCCTCGGCGTACCGGCCGAGCGCGGTCTCGTCCCGCCGGAAGGCGGCCAGCAGCAGTGTGCGGGCGTACCCTTCGAGGCCGTCGGAGAGCCGGCCCGAGTGGCTCACATGGTCGCCGGGCAGGTGGTAGAGGGCGCGGTCGGGGGTGGCGTACGGCTCGACGGCCGCGAGCAGGGCGTCGGCGGCGGCCTCCCAGTGGGCGCGGGTGTAGCCGGTGTACGGGCTCGACGCGCGGTCGTCGGCGGGCAGTTCGATCACGGCGGTGGCTGTCCTTCCTGGCAGAACCCGGGACGCCCCGGTTCCGGTCGGGGCGCCCCGGGAGTTCATCCCACCCGTACCTTGCCCTCGGGCACCAGATGCAGGGCGAGCAGTTCGTCGCGGACCAGCCCGGCGTAGAGGGTGGCGCCGTGCACGGAGGTGTGCGTGTTGTCGCGCTTCTCGTTGTACAGGTACACCGCCTTCGAGCCCTCCACACCGAGGGACTCCACCAGCGCCTTGGTCCGGGCGGTGAGGTCGATCAGCGGGACGTGCCCGGCGGCGGCGACGGAGCGGATGACGGCGGGGTGGTCGACGCCGAGCCCGTTGACCAGCAGGGCGGTGGTGTTGTTCAGGGTGCCGTCGGCGTTGAACCAGCGGCGCACGATCGGCGTGACGAGCACCGGCTCGCCGCCCTTCTCCCGCACGCCGGCCACGAGTGTCTCCAGGTTGGCGCGGTAGGTGGCCTCGTCGGTGGTCTTGTCGTTGTGGGCGAGCTGGACGAGGACCAGGTCGCCGGGCCGGATCAGCGGCTGGACGGTGCCCCACAGCCGGGCGTTCTGCAGATAGGTGACCGTGCTCTCGCCGGAGTCGGCGTGGTTGGCGACGGCGAGGCCCTTGCGCAGGTACTGCGGGAGCTGCTGGCCCCAGCCGGAGTAGGGGTCGGCGGGCTGGTCGCAGACCGTGGAGTCGCCGATGAGGATGATCCGGCGGGGGTGCCGCGCGGGGGTGACCCGGATGCCGGCGAGGGCGGGCGCGGAGCCGTCCAGCGCCAGGTCCAGGCCGGGAGTCCCGTCGGGTCCGGTCGGTTCGCCCTCGGGGGTGCGGACGTCGACGGTGAAGCTGCGGGTGACCTGCTCGCCGGCCGGGACGGCCGTCTCCGGGAGGAGCGAGCGCCGGGTCTCCCCGGTGACGCGCGTGCTGGACGCCGCCGCGCCGCCGAGCCGGACCGTCACGTCGTAGGTGCCCGGCGGGACGTCGAAGTGGCAGGCGCTCGCAGTGCAGTTCTCGATGCCGAGCGGCCGGCCGCCGTGGGCCTGGGCGGGGGTCGCCGTCAGTACGGCGCCCAGGGCGGCCGCCACCAGCGGGGCGGCTGTGACACGTCTCATGCGCGGCTCCTCCATCGGTCGTACCTCGGCCGACCCGAGACCGTACCCGTTCGGGCAAGCGCTTTCTAGGGTCATGCGCGATTTCGTGGAATTGCCAACTTGGAAGATGCGAAAGGCCTTTCGCCGACACGCTTCGCCTGCCACCCTGCCAACACCCGCACCCCCACGGCTTCCCAAGGAGGCACCCCATGTCCGGATCCGGGAGCAGGATGGTCCGACGCCGCACCGTGGTCCTCGGCTCCGCGGCTGCGACCGCCTCGGCCGCCCTCGCCGGCCCCCTCGCCCGCCCCGCTGCGGCGGCCGGTTTCGGCTGGAGCGACGACGGCTCGCACTACGTCGTAGACACCGGCGCGAACCTGGTCTTCAAGGTCAGCAAGACCAACGGCGACCTGACCTCACTGGTCTACAGGGGCACCGAGTACCAGGGCTACGGCGGCAAGAACTCGCACATCGAGTCCGGCCTCGGAAGCTCGTCGGTCAGCGTCAAGCAGTCCGGTTCGACGATCCTGATCTCCGTCGCGTACGGCACGCTGCGCCACTACTACGCGGCCCGCAGCGGCGAGAACAACGTCTACCTGTGGACGAACAAGGCCGACTCCTCGGTCAGCGCGACCCGCTACATCCTGCGCGTCAGGGCGGGCCTGTTCCTCAACGACGAACCGGACTCCTACACCTACACCACCAGCACCGTCGAGGCCTCGGACGTGTTCGCCAAGTCCGACGGCCAGACCCGCTCCAAGCACTACTCGAAGCTGCGGGTCATGGACTACGACTACGTCGGCTGGTCCACCGGCGGCGTCGGCCTGTGGATGGTGCGCAGCAACCACGAGAAGGCCTCCGGCGGCCCCTTCTACCGCTCGCTGCTGCGCCACCAGAGCGCCGACGGCGGCGGGCTGTACGAGATCCTGTACTACGGCGAGAACCAGACCGAGCCCGAGCGGTACGGCCTCCAGGGTCCGTACGTCATCGCGTTCACCGACGGCGGGGCGCCCTCGTCGTCGCTGTTCCCGGGCACGCTCACCACCTCGTGGGCGGACTCCCTCGGCATCTCCGGGTACGTCGGCGCGAGCGGCCGTGGTCGGGTCGCCGGTGTCGGCATCGCCGGACGCGACACCGCGTACCCGTACACCGTCGGGCTCGCCAACTCGGCGGCGCAGTACTGGGGTTCGGCGCGCTCCTCGGACGGCTGGTTCTCGATCGGCGGTGTGCTGCCGGGGACGTACACGCTGACCGTCCACAAGGGCGAGCTGGCCGTGTACACCACGTCGGTGACCGTGTCCGCCGGCGGCACGACCACCCTCAACACGATCACCGTCCCGTCCACCAACGACCCCAGCAACGCGAGCGTGATCTGGCGGATCGGCGACTGGAACGGCACGCCGAGCGGTTTCAAGAACGCCGGCCTGATGACGTACGCGCACCCCTCCGACGTCCGGGCCGCCTCCTGGACCGGCAACGTCGTGATCGGCAGCGGCGAGACGGCCGCCTTCCCGTGCTACCTCTGGAAGGACGTCAACAGCGGGATCATCGTCTACTTCAAGCTGACCGCCGCGCAGGCCGCCGCCGCGCACACCCTGCGGATCGGCGTGACCACGGCCTACGCCAACGGCCGGCCGCAGATCGCCGTGAACGGCTGGACGTCGTCGATCCCCTCGCCGCCCGCCCAGCCGAGCACCCGGTCGCTGACCGTCGGCTCGTACCGTGGCAACAACCACACCTTCACCTACAGCGTTCCGGCCGGCGCCTGGCTCACGGACACCAGTCAGTACAACCAGCTGAAGATCTACGTGGTCAGCGGCTCGGGAACGACGTCCTATCTCAGCGCGGGCACGTCGATCGACGCGATCGACCTGCTGGCCTGACCCCTCAGCCGACGGCGCGCTCGTCGAACTCCTTCCGTGCGGCCTGGATGGCGGCGAGGTTCGCCCGCGACCAGTCGGTGATGCCCTGCACCAGCCCGCCGACCTCCTGCCCCATGCCGGTCAGCCGGTACTCCACGCACGGGGGCACGGTCGGATGCACCGTGCGGACCAGCAGGCCCTCGCGCTCCAGCGCGCGCAGGGTCTGCGTCAGGACCTTCGGCGTCACGCCGTCCAGCCGGCGGCGCAGTTCGGCGAACCGCATGGGCCGGCCGTCCTCGAGTGCCACCAGCACCAGCATGGTCCACTTGCCGGCGATCAGCTCCAGGACGGCACGGGTGGGGCAGTCGCGCAGGAAGATCTCCACGCCGCCGTGTTCTCTCAGGTCGAAGCCGGTATCCATGAGGAGACTCGATATCAGACAAGTGCCTTCTTCCGTGCGGCCATCGCCCGGACCGACCATGGAACGCACCGCGATCCATCGACGAGGAGTCCCGATGTCCGCCCGTATGCACGCCATTGTCCAGTCCGCGTTCGGCGGTCCTGAGATGCTCACGTACACCGAGACCGAGGTGCCGGAGCCGGGCCCCGGAGAGGTGCTGCTGCGGGTCGCCGGTGCCGGGGTCAACCCGGGCGACACGGTGCTCCGGTCCGGCCGGGTACCGGAGCTGGTCCCCCTGCCGTGGACGCCGGGCAACGACGTGGCGGGTGTCGTGGAGCGGGTCGGGGCGGGCGTGACACGGTTCGTGCCGGGCGACCGGGTGTACGGCATGCTGGCCGTCGGCCGGCACGGCGCGTACGCCGAGTTCACCGCCGCCCCGGCCGAGGCGCTGGCCCTCGCGCCCCGGAACCTCGACCTGGCCCACGCGGGCGCCGTGCCGCTGGTCGCGGTCACGGCCTGGCAGGCGCTGGCCGTGCTGGCCCGGGTCCGGTCCGGCGACCGGGTCCTGATCCATGCGGCGGCGGGCGGCGTCGGTCATGTGGCGGTGCAGCTGGCCAAGGAGTTCGGCGCGCATGTCACCGGCACCGCGCGGGCGGCCAACCATGACCTCCTGCGCGGGCTGGGCGCCGACGAACTGATCGACCACACCACGACCGACTTCCGGACCGCCGTGGCTCCGGTGGACGTGGTCCTGGACCTGGTCGGCGGTGACTACGGGCCGCGGTCGCTGGACGTGCTCCGGCCGGGCGGCCTGCTCATCGGCGCGTCGATCGACCCGGGAACGGACGAGGCGCGGGCCGCCGCCCGTGGCCTGCGCTACACATGGGTCACGGCCGAGCCCTCCGGTGAGCTGCTGGAGCGGATCACCGAGCGCATCGAGGCGGGCCGGCTGCGGGTCTCGGTCCAGCACACCCGTCCGCTGGCCGAGGCCGCCGCGGCCCATCGCACCATCGAGGAGCGGCGCACCACCGGCAAGATCGTCCTGGTGCCGTGACCGGCGGTCAGCCGCCTCGTGTCCACTGCTGGTTGGTGCCTCCGTTGCAGGTGTAGGTGATGATCGCGGCGGAGTCGGCGGTGGACGCGCCGGACACGTCCAGGCACTCGCCGGTCGCCCGGGCCTTGAGGGTCACATAGGAACCGGACGCGGCGACCGACCACTGCTGGCCGGTGGCGCCGGTGCAGTTCTCCTGGGTGACGCCGGTCGGGTTCTCCTGAAGGCACAGGGAGCTGCCCCGGCCCACCAGCGCGGCGTAGCCGTTGCCGAGGTCCTTGAACCACCATTTCTGGTTGGCGCCGCCGTTGCACGTGTACTGGCTGACGGCGACGCCCTGCCACAGCGACTGGCTCGGCATGTCGGCGCACTTGGCGCTGTGCCGCGCGATCAGTGTGTTGTAGGCGGCACTCGTGCCGGTGACCGTCCCGGCTGTGGTGTCGACGGTGACCTCCGGGGACCAGGACATGCTCATCGAGGTGGAGGTCGGGAAGGTCAGCGGCAGCCAGACGTACCGGGAGTCGTCGACCGTGCCACCGAAGGAGTTGCCCCAGCGGTCGCCCAGGTACAGGTACGAGGTGCCCGAACCGCCCTGCACGGGAAGGACGTACGCGGTCTGGGAACCGTAGGCCGTGGAGTCGCCGACGTCGCTCCAGGAGGTCCAGGGGCCGGCGAGGGAGGTGGCGGTGGCGTACTGCTGCTGGTTGGGGTTCCAGCCGGTGGCGCCCGAGGTGAGCATGAAGTAGGCGCCGCCCCGCTTGAACAGTGCGGGGGCCTCGCGGTGGCCGCCGGGCCAGGGGTTGGCGATGAGGCTGTCGATGCCCGTGTAGTCGGCGGTGAGCCGGTAGATGTGCAGGTCGTGGTTCTCGTTGGCGGCGGAGACCATGTAGGCGGTGCCGTCGGTGTCGACGTACGTGGTGATGTCCCGGGACATGTACTGGCCGAGCGGGCGGAAGCTGCCCCGGTAGGTGTAGGTGCCGTCGACCGTGTCGGAGACGGCGACGGCGGCACGCGCCTGGCTGTAGTCGGTGCCGTTCTCCTTGTGCATCCACATCACGAACTTCCCCGTGGCCGCGTTGTAGATGACCTTGGGGCGTTCGATGTAGGCGGTGCCCAGTTCGGCGGCGGACGACTGGGTGAGGACGCGGGCGCGGAACTCCCAGTTCGTCAGGTCGGTGGAGCGGTAGGCGTCCACGGACCGGAAGGTGTTGTCGCTGTTGCGGTCCTCGCCGAACCAGTAGTAGTAGGAGCCGACTTTGATGACCCCGCCGCCGTGGGCGTGCACGGGATTTCCCGAAGTGTCCGTGAACTGAGTGCCGTTGGCTATCGTCCGCGGTGCCGCCTGGGCGGGGCCGGCCGTCGCCAGGGCGGCGGCGAGGGCACAGCACAGGGCCAGCAGGATCGCGTACACGCGTCTCATCTCACGCACTCTCCTTCACGGTGTCGGCGACCGGGACGCCGAAGTCGGGGGTGCCGTCGGGCTTCCAGCCGAGCTTCTGGATCCGGGTGTGCCGGTTGGGGTCGTACAGCGGGTCTCCGGTGATCTCCTTGTACTGGCGGGCGTGGTAGACGAGGACGTCGGTACGGCCGTCCTCGGCGACGGTGAAGCAGCTGTGGCCGGGACCGTACTGCTTCGTGGTGTCGTTGCTGGTGAAGACCGGGGTCCGGGACTTGGACCAGCTTGCCGCGTTCATGAGGTCGCTGTCGGCGTCGGCGGTGAGCAGGCCCATGCAGTAGTGGTGGTCGGTGGCGCTGGCCGAGTAGGTGAGGAAGACGCGGCCGTGGCGCTGGAGGACGTACGGGCCCTCGTTGACCTTGTAGCCGACGCACTCCCAGTCGAACTCGGGGGTGGACAGCCTGACTTGGGGGCCGGTGAGGGTCCAGGGACTGGCCATCCTCGATATCCACAGCGCGGTGTTGTTGTCCATGCCGGGCTCGTGCTGGGCCCAGACCAGGTAGCGGGTGCCGCGGTGCTTGAAGGTGGTGGCGTCCAGCGAGAAGGTCTCCCAGGCGGTCCTGATCTGCCCGCGCTCCACCCAAGTTCCCTGGAACGGATCGGGGTTGGCGTTCTCCAGCACCCAGATGCGGATCGCCCACACGTCCTCGGCCGGGGCGGAGGCGAAGTAGATGTACCACTTGCCGCCGATCCGGTGCAGCTCGGGCGCCCAGATGTGGGCGCCCATCGGACCGGTCGCATGCGCCCGCCAGATCACCGACTCGGCGGCCGTGGCGAGGCCGTTCAGGGTGCGGGCGCGGCGCAGGACGATGCGGTCGTACTCGGGGGCGGTCGCCGTGAAGTAGTAGAACCCGTCGGTGTGGCGGGTGATGTGCGGGTCGGCGCGCTGGAGGACCAGGGGGTTCACGTAGGGGGTCGCCTTCGGGGTGAGGGGGGCGGCCTGGGCCGTGGCGGGGGTGACGGCCAGGGCGCCGGCGGCGAGCGCGGCACCCTTGAGCACCACTCTGCGGCTGGGCGCTTCGGGCAGGTCGTGTTCGCGGCTCATACGGACTGCCTCTCGACGAGGGACAGGCATTCGTCATTTCGAACGCCATCTGCAATTCCGAACGCCGAAAAGGTAAGGGTGGGCCACAAGAGGGTCAATGGGTCACGCGAGAGGAGGGACACCCGAGGGGAAAGCCCTTTCCCTCCTCACCTGCCGGACACCCGGAACGCGAGCGTTCCGCTTCGACTAGCGTCAGGACATGACCAGCGACACCTCCCCCAGCCTCGCCGACGCCCTCGCCGCCGGGACGGTCGTGCTCGACGGCGGCATGTCCAACCAGCTGGAGTCGGCCGGGCACGATCTGAGCGACGAGCTGTGGTCAGCGCGGCTGCTCGCCGAGCGGCCCGAGGCGATCACCGAGGCCCACCTCGCCTACTTCCGCGCGGGCGCGAGCGTGGCGATCACGGCGAGCTACCAGGCCACCTTCGAGGGCTTCGCGAAGCGCGGCATCGACCACGAGGAGGCCGCGCGGCTGCTCGCGCTCAGCGTGGAGCTCGCCCGCACGGCGGCCCGGCAGGCGGCGGACGAGGGCAGCGCCCGGCCGCTGTGGGTGGCCGCGTCGGTCGGGCCGTACGGGGCGATGCTCGCGGACGGCTCCGAGTACCGGGGCCGGTACGGGCTGAGCGTGGCCGAGCTGGAGTCGTTCCACCGGCCCCGGATCGAGGTGCTGGCCGCCGCCGCGCCGGACGTCCTGGCCCTGGAGACCGTCCCGGACACCGACGAGGCCACCGCGCTGCTGCGGGCGGTGCGCGGGCTGGGGGTGCCGGCCTGGCTGTCGTACAGCGTCGACGGCCGACGGACCCGGGCCGGCCAGCCCCTGGAGGAGGCGTTCGCTCTCGCCGCCGACGCGGACGAGGTGGTCGCGGTCGGCGTGAACTGCTGTGCGCCGACGGACGTCGAGCCTGCCGTCGAGATCGCGGCCCGGGTCACCGGCAAGCCGGTCGTGGTCTACCCCAACAGCGGCGAGGGCTGGGACGCACGGGCCCGGGCCTGGAAGGGGGACACCACGTTCAGCACCGAGCAGGTGAAGGCCTGGCGGGACGCGGGTGCCCGGCTGATCGGGGGGTGCTGCCGGGTGGGGCCGGAGGCGATCGGGGCGATCGCGCGGGCGCTGGCGGCCTGATCCGGTTGCCGCCTTTGCTGCCGCTGGTCCCGTGAGCGGGAAGGGGTTGGCTGACCAGGAAGGGCCAGGTCATCCGGTACGACAACGAGGGCGGCGCCCCCGCCCTGGTGGCCCGTGTGCTCACCCCGGGCCACCGGCGGGTGCTGCTCCTCGGCGGCAGGCCGGACCAGATCACGGCCCAGGGCCGGGTGCGCGGCTGCCTCGGCGCCCATCGCGCCCGCGGCATCGGCCCGGCCCGGTGCTGCTGCACGGCGACTTCACCCGTGACTCCGGGTACCGGCTGACGCGGCAGGCGCTGGAGCGGCGGCTGGAGTTCACGGCCGTGGTGGCCGCCACCGACAGGGGCGCGGCGGGCGCGCCGGCCGCGCCGCACCAGGCCGGTCCGGACGTGCCGGGTGACGTGTCGCCGGCCGGGTACGACGCCATGCCGGTCGCGCGCGACCCGCGTCCGGCGCTGCCCACGGTGCACGCCCCTACGAGGAGCCAGGGCCGCGTGAGGCGCCCTGCCGGCGACCGAGCGGGACGCTCAGAAGATCCTCGCCCCGATCCGCCCGAGGATGGTGAAGGCGTGTGTGCCGTACACGGAGAAGACCGCAATGGCGGCGAGAGCGACAACGGCGAGCGGAGCGGCCCAGGTGAGACGGATCTTCATGCGAGCTGCTTTCCTTTCACGGGTTCCGGTTGGGTCATGTTTCCGACGGTCAGAACGGCGTCACAGCGGTCGCGGACCGCGTCGTTGTGGGTGGCGATGACGACGGCGCAGCCGTCCTCGCTCATCGTGCGCAGGATGTCGACGACCAGGGTGGTGTTGTCGTGGTCGAGCGCGCCGGTGGGCTCGTCGGCGAGGACGAGGGCGGGTTGCTTGACGATGAGGCGGGCCAGGGCGACGCGCTGCTGTTCGCCACCGCTGAGCCGGTGCACCTGCTCCTTCTCCCGGCCGGCCAGCCCGACGCGCTCCAGCGCGTCGGCGGCGGTCGGAGCGTTCGCCCTCTTCCGCCGTGGCTTCATGGCGACTTCCAGGTTGGCCGCGACGCTCGCGTTCTCGATCAGGGCGTAGTTCTGGAAGAGGTAGCCGAGGACGTCGCGCCGGTAGTGCCGGGCGGCGCGCGGGCCGAATTCCGTGATGTCCCGCCCCTCGTGGCGGATCGCGCCGGAGCTCGGGGTGTCGAGAAGGCCGAGGCAGTTGAGCAGCGTCGACTTGCCGGAGCCGCTCGGCCCGACCAGCGCCAGCAACTGGCCTCGCCGGACGGTGAAATCGAGGCCGGACCAGAGGGTACGCGGGCCGTAGGACTTGCGCAGGTTCTCTATCTCGATCACGAGGTGGCTCCGATGGGACGGTGGGGGGTCACGACTCTGCCGCCCCTTCCTTGACGATCCGACGGTGGAAGAAGGCCAGGGCCGCGAGCACCGCCACGATCTCGACGGCGACGAGTACGGCGTTGGCGCCGAGGTCGAGGCCGGTGATGTGGACGGGCTCGGCAGGCGGTTTGAGGCCGGTTCTCCGGTATTCCTCCAGCTCCTGGTTCTGCCACCACACCTGGAAGGGCACCCATACGGCGAGGAGGACGGCCAGCAGCCCCTCGACGCCCAGGAGCGCACGGTGCGTGGCCGTGAACCGCCAGCCGCTGATGTACCGGGCGAAGATGGCCTGGGCGTTCTTCCGGGAGTGGACGATGCAGACCCCGACTCCGGTGATGAGCAGGACCACCACCGCCACGGCCAGGTTGAACAACTGGAGCCGGAAGTCGGCGACGAGATCGCGGAGCTTGAGGGCCGCGTTCTGTCCGACCGGACTCATCCCGGTGACGTAGGTCTGCAGATGGTGCTCGGCGATCCCGTCCGTCACGTCGTCCGGGTTCTTGAAGACGAGGCTCTGCTGGGAGGCGTAGGCGACGTAGCCCCGGTTGCTCAGGGAGGGCGAGCCGTCGGGGAAGACGATGATCACCGGGTCGGTGACGAAGGACTCGTCCGCGTCCGGGTTGGTCATGGCCTGAAGCCGGCCCCGGGGGTTGTAGGTGAAGAGTCGCTGGCCGTCCTGGGCCTGGAGAGCCGTCACCCGCTCGGCGGGAATCGACTCCGGGTGGCTCGGGTTCAGCAGTTCCGGCACCGAGGCGGCCAGACGGTCGGTGTACCGGGCCAGGTCCGCGGGGACCAGCAGCCTCACCTGGGTGCCGTGGGCCGTGGTCGGGGGGATGCGCCGCCCCTCGGCGTCGCGCACGGACTGTGCGGCGAGATAGGACTCGTTGACGATCAGCAGATCGCGGTCCGGAAAGCCGGCCAGGTCGCCCAGATGCCGGAACCTCCGGTGTCCGGCGACGATGATCTGCCCATCCCCGTCGGCCTTGCGGAGCCAGCCGCCCACCTTCTCGTCCAGGACTTCGAAGGCGCCCTCGCTCGCCGTGCTGCCGTTGAGGGCGATCGCGGTCGTGTCGCCGATCTTCCGGTACGTCTCGATGCTGGTTTCCCGGCTCGCGATGTTCTGTCCGGCCAGGACGACGTTGCCGGCGATGCTCACCGCCAGCAGGAGCGCGGGGATCCGTACCAGATAGGTGCTCATCGCGGCGGTCCGGGCGGGGAGTTCGCCCTTCAGCGCGCGCAACAGTCCGGTCTGGGAGGTCAGCTGGAGCGTGATCGCGTGCACGGCGAGAGAGACGAGACCGAGGACGGCGGCGATGCCCAGGGCGACGAGGGCGAAGACGCCGATCCAGGCCAGTCCGTTGTAGAGGCCGAGCAGCAGCAGGACCAGGGCGGTCACCCCGCCGAAGGCCGCCGCCCAGAAGGTGGCCAGTTGCCGCAGGTCCCGCAGCAGTATCTGCCCGAACGACTTGCCCTGGAGGCGCTGCACTCCGTATCCCTTGGCGCTGAGCATGACGCCGGCGCCCGTCATCGTCACGACGGCGAGGGTGACGACGAAGAAGGAGCGGAGCAGAGCGCTGTCGGAGTAGGCCGGGGTCAGCTGTCCGAACGAGTAGGGGTGGTAGGCCGTTGCCTCGAACCCGAGGTCGGTGAACGTCCGGACCAGCTCGTCCACGTCCCGGTCCGAGCCGAACACGTAGTAGTAGCCACGTGGGTCGCGGTTGCCGAGCTCGGCGACGGGGTGCACATCGGTGCGGTAGTCGCGGTCGAAGGCGGGGTAGCCGTCGCGCAGCCAGTCGGAATGGGGTCCGCCGGGGGCCAGGTAGAGGTGCCGCCGGCTGTACGGCTCCTTGAGATCGGGGGCCTCGCGCGCGACCGTCGCCCTGTGGGACTGGGCGAACTCGGTCATGACACGGGTGACGTGCGTCCCGGTGGTCGTTCCCTTGGTGTCCGTCACCCAGACGACGGCCGTGTGCCCCATGACCCAGCGTCCGTCGAGGTCTCGGAGGAACAGGAAGGAGAGCACTGCGGAGAACGCCAGTACGGCGGCGTGAACGAACTTGATACTTCGGTGCAGCATCGACGACCCAGATCGGGGAGCGCAGCTCCGGGAGGGCAGAACAGGCGGGAAGTGGACCGCCCGCGGGGAGACATGGCATTCTCCCCGCGGGCGGAGGCGCTCACCTCGCCACGAGGGACAGGGGCTCACCGGCCCCTATGCGTCAGCAGCTGGTGCTGTAGTACGCCTTGTTGCCGTACAGCGCAGCGTCGGCCTGGGTGATGGTCCAGTTGCCGGCGCTCGCCTCGTCGGTGTCGATGTACTTACCGACGGAGGTCGAGCCGTGGCAGCGGCTCGACAGGTAGTAGTCCGACCACACGTACGAGGTGCCGGCGCCGTGGTCCCAGGTGCCACCCTCCGCGGGGTAGGAGATCGTCGCCAGCGCCGGAGTGGCACCGGCGATGACGAGGGCACCGGCGACTATCGCGACCTTCAGGCTGCGCTTGGTCTTCACAGGGATCTTCCTTCTCTCCATGACATGATCTCGCCTTTGGCTTGATTTAGGCCTTGTTTGGCTTGATCTCGATCTTGATCGGGCCAGACTCTTTCAAGATCGTAAAAGCATGTCAAGTTTTCAGCCATGGAACGGACTTGAGGCTCAAAAGGTACTTGCACACGCCACCAGCCCACACATCTGACAGATCGTGACAAGCGGTGAGCGCCGGCCGCCCGGCGTGAGATGTGTACGTCGGGGCGGGAGCCTTCAGCGGCGCCGGGCCACCGTCGAGCGCCGCAGACGCCGTACCGCCGCCGCCAGCTCGGCTCCCGGCGCCCGGACCCCGGAGGCGGCGCCGGGCTCCGAGAGGGTGCGGGCAGTCGACCACAGGTCGATCGCCCCGTCCCGCGGACCGTGTGCGGTATGCGGTTCGCCCTCGCCGAAGATCCGCACCGGATGCGAGCCGTCCCATGCCGGCCACCCGGGATCCCCGGTCGTCGCGAACCGCACCCACGCGCTGTGCATCGCGTCGCACAGCTCCTGCGGGGCGCTCTCGCCGGCCAGCTTCTTCGACTCGGGGGCGTCCCCGGTGGCGAAGACGAAGCCCAGTTCCAGGGCGTGGCAGGCGCCGAGGTCGGGGAGGCGGGACGGCCACGCGAACTCGTACAGGTACGAGGTGCCGGGGCGGGCGTCGGCGAGCCGGTGCAGCGGCACCCGCAGCAGGTGGTCGGTGACCATCTGGCCGACGATCTCGGCGGCTCCGGCGTCGGGGTGCAGGGCGCGGTAGCCGCGCGGCACCTCATGGCCGGCGTGGCAGCGGGCCATGGCCCCGGCCAGGGCGACGGCGCCCAGCCGGTCGACGCGCTCCAGCAGCCCGCCGGGCACCAGCCACAGCCGGTACTCGTCCGAGGTCCAGCCCATGAGCAGCTCGACGTCCCGGGCGGCGGCGCCCTCGGTCAGCGCCTTCAGCGGGTCGCGGGGCACCAGGTCGCCGTCCACGACGATGCCGAACGCGGGCCCGCCCAGCACCGGGCTGCTGAGCCGGCCGACCTCGCCCTGGGTGCGCAGCAGCAGGTCGCGGTCGACGGCGGCGAACGCCTCGGCGGTGGCGGGGACCTTGAGCCGGGCGGCCATCCGGCGGACCATCCGCCGTACCTTCTCGCGCTGGGACACCTCCGGCGGGCCGCTCTGCAGCACCGCACGCCGGATCAGGCCCTGCGTCTGCGGCGCGGCGAGCAGGACGCCGGCGCTGATGGCGCCCGCCGACTGGCCGCACAGGGTGATCCGGCCGGGGTCCCCGCCGAAGTCCTCGATCGTGTCGCACACCCAGCGCAGGGCGGCGAGCTGGTCACGCAGACCGGGGTTCGGGGGCGCGTCCGGGAACAGGCCATAGCCCTCCACGCCCAGCCGGTAGTTGACCGAGACGCAGACGACTCCGTCACGTGCGAAGGAGCTGCCGTCGTACACCGGCACGGCCGAGGAGCCCCTGGTCAGAGCGCCGCCGTGCAGCCAGACCAGCACCGGGAGCCGCGCGCCGGGCCCCGGCTCGGGGGTCCATACATTGAGGTTGAGGCAGTCGTCGCCGGGGATGACGGGGTCGGACAGGTACTGGGCGAACGCCTCGGAGTACGGCGGTTTCGGCGCGGTCGGCCCGAAGGCGCCGGCGTCGCGCACCCCGTCCCAGGGCTCGGGCGGCTCGGGCGGGCGGAACCGCAGGGGGCCGAAGGGCGGGGCGGCGTAGGGGATGCCCCGGAAGACCGCGATCCCCCGCTCGTACCGGCCGCGTACGGCGCCGTGGGGCGTGCTGACCACGGGACCCGTCCGGTCTGCCGTCATCGCCCACCAGCCCTTCGCCGCGCTTCCGCACCGGCACCCGCACGGCGGCGCGGTGCACCGTTCCCATCAGAGCACCACAGGGCGCCGGGGTATTCCGGTGCGAGGGCCGGGCGCTGGGCCGTTCGGCGTACTCCGGCCACAAGCGGCCACGCGCTCGCTCTCCTTGCCTGACCCGCCCTGTTCGGCGGTTTCGAAACTCCCGGTCGGTGCCATCCCGGGAATTCCTCCGTCTTCCCGCCGTGTTGAGGCGCATCTATCGTAGGAAGCGCTTTCTGTGCGGCTGGTGCGCAGGCCGCGGAGGCAGCGTTGGTCGCAACTTTCGATGACCCACGGGCGGGTCGGAGAGGTGGTTCCCCATGGTCCGTGCGGGGAGTGCGAGCGTGGCCGCCGGGCCGACGCTGGCGGTGGTGGCCCGCGAGGCGGGCGTGTCCGTGCCGACCGCGTCCAAGGTGGTCAACGGCCGCGAGGACGTGGCACCGGAGACCCGCCGCCGGGTGACCGAGGCGCTCGACCGGCTCGGCTATGTGCGCCGGCCCCGCTTCGACTCGGCCAAGGCGCCGCGTCTGGTGGACCTGGTGCTGCACTCGCTGGAGAGTTCCCGGTCGGGTGCGGTGCTGCACGGGGTGGAGGCGGCGGCGTACGAGGCGGGCCTGGAGGTGGTGGTCTCGGCCGGGCCGAACCGGACCCGCGGCGCCCGGCCGGAGCACGGCTGGCTGGACAAGCTGACCACACGCGGCTCCTCGGGGGTGCTGTTCGACGTGGCGGAGCTGTCCGCGTCGCAAAACGCCTGGCTGAACCACCACCGCATCCCGTACGTGCTCATCGACCCCGCGCACGAGCCGCCGGCCGGGGTGGTGTCGGTCGGCGCGGCCGACTGGCAGGGCGGGGTCAGCGCGACCGAGCATCTGCTGGGGCTCGGCCACGAGCGGATCGCGGTGATCGCCGGGCACCGGTGCACGCCGGCCGGTGGCGCCCGGGTGGCCGGCTACCGCTCGGCGCTCGCCTCGGCGGGCGTACGGCACCGCGCCGAGTACGTGCGGCACGCGGGCTTCGACGAGACCACCGCCCGGCTGCGCATGCACGAACTGCTGGACCTGCCCGAGCCGCCCACGGCGGTGTTCGTGTGCTCGGACCGGCTGGCGCTCGGTGTGTACGCGGCCCTGGCCGAACGGGAGTTGCGGGTGCCGGACGACATGAGCGTGGTCGGCTTCGACGACCTGCCCGAGGCGCGCTGGGTCGCCCCGGCGCTGACCACCGTCCGCCAGCCGCTCGCGGAGATGGCGGCGACGGCACTCCGGCTGCTGGTCCGGATGATGCACGGCGACCGCCCCGAGGGCACCCGCACCGAGCTGTCGACCCGGCTGGTACGTCGAGCGAGCACGGCCCCACCGGCCAACTGCGTGACGTCGGCGGCTCGTTCGGAGGCGGAACGGTGACTCCGCCCCGGTGAGGTTCGTTCGCCGGGCATGAAGCACACCACGCGCATCGCCGGGGCCCTCACCGTGGCCGCAGTCGCCCTGGTCACCGCCTACGGCACGGCACACGCCGCCTGCCACACCCTCGCTCCCGGACAGCAGCGCGCCACGGTCGCCGGGCCGGCCGACGAGCACGACCCGAAGGAGGACGTCGAGGTCGACGAGAACGGCCGCCCCGACCTCACGGAGGACTGAGCCCCAGGGGGCGAGAGGGCGGCGGCCGGGCACCACCCGCACGGGGTGCCCGGCCGCCGCCCTCTCCGATGACCGCTCAGTCCTGCCCGACCCGGCTGGGGGCACCGACAGGGGCACTCCCCTCCGTCCCGGCCGCCGGCGAGGAGCCCTCCTTGCCCCGACCGGGGGCACCGACGGGGGAAGTCCCCTCCGCCCCGCCCGACGGCGACGAGCCCGAACCCTGCCCT
>NZ_JBEYYR010000003.1:222673-347403 GCF_040645635.1 Streptomyces sp. NPDC046727 | reverse complement strand
CCACCCCGGCCGGACGCACCGCCGGAATCGACCCCAGCCGCCCCGCCCGACCGCGAAGAGCCCTCGTCGCCCCGACCGGAGGCACCGACAGGGCCAGCCCCCTCCGCGCCAGCTGACGGCGCCGAGGCCGAACCCTGCCCACCCCGGCCGGACGCACCGCCGGAATCGACCCCAGCCGCCCCGCCCGACCGCGAAGAGCCCTCGTCGCCCCGACCGGAGGCACCGACAGGGCCAGTCCCCTCCGCGCCGACTGACGGCGCCGAGGCCGAACCCTGCCCACCCCGGCCGGACGCACCGCCGGGATCGACCCCAGCCGCCCCGCCCGACCGCGAAGAGCCCTCCTCGGACCGACCGGAGGCACCGACAGGGCCAGCCCCCTCCGCGCCGGCTGACGGCGCCGAGGGCGAGCCCTCCTCGGCCCGGCCGGAGGCGCTGACGAGGGCCTCCACCACGTCCACGGCGCTGCCGTCGTGGTCGCTGCCGGCGGTACCGCTGCCGTTCTGCACGTTGGCCGCGCGATCGACTTCGAGCCAGGAGTCGGCATGGGAGTTGTCGATCACGGTGATCAGGCCCCCGGCCGCCTCCGTGGGAACGGCACCGGCGCCGAGCAGTGCGGCCGCCGCCACCGCGGCGACCCCGAGCCGGGAAGCGGCACCGCTCACACGCCCACGCCCTCGGGGGTGAGCCGCTCGGGGTCGATGTTGCGCTCCAGCAGGCTGGTGGAGGCCTTCACGCCGATCCCGCGCGCGGGATCCACCTCCGGCAGCCGGCCGTCGGCCGCCTTCAGGCCGGAGAGCGCGGCGTCCATCGCCTCGTGCGCGGCGAACAGACATGGCGTGCTGTAGATGGCCACGTCCACGCCGAGGTCGGACAGTTCACCGAGGGACAGGCGGGGCGACTTGCCGCCGGCGATCTGGTTGAACAGCAGCGGCTTGTCCCCGACGACCTTCCGGATCCGTTCGATCCACTCGACGCTGCGCACTCCGTCGACCAGCACCACATCGGCGTCGGTGGCCGCCAGCCGCTCGGCGCGGTGCAGGATGTCGTGCTCGTCGGTGGCGTCCGTGCGGGCCACCACGACCAGGTCGTTGCGGGTCTCCAGGACCTTGTGCAGCTTCTCCAGGTACTCCTCCAGCGGCAGCACCTGCTTGCCGTCGGCGTGGCCGCAGCGGCGGGGCCGCTTCTGGTCCTCCAGGATCACCCCGGAGGCACCGATGCGTTCCAGCCCCTCGACGACATGGCAGGCGACCTCGGGATCGACGTACCCGTCGTCGATATCGACCAGCAGATGGTGGTGCGGGAACGCGCCCCGCAGCCTCTGGACGAAGGCCACCATGTCGGGCCAGGCGATGAATCCGATGTCCGGCAACCCGTAGTACGAGGCCGCAAAGCCAAAGCCCGATACGAACATCCCGTCGTAGTGCTTGGCCGCGATCGACGCCGAGTACATGTCGTACACGCCGATCAGCGGTGTGGTCCCGGGCCCGGCGATGCGCTCGCGCAGCTTCTTACCGTAAGTCAAGGTCCGGCTCCTCCTGTGGGTGGGTGACGCGAGGGGTGGCCGCGCGTCTCGACGCCCTTTGCCAAGACAAGAGCATCTCTAGATAGTCACGTGACCTTCCCCCTACGCGACCTTTACTCACCCCAATGGCGGAACCGGTTCACCGCAGAAACGTCACTCAGCGAGCCGGAGCGCCCCCCGTGAGCCCCCCGTTCGGGTGAGCCGGGAAACCGCGGCCCATGCGCCGGCGGACCATCCGCTCAACCGCCCTCGCCGACACTGTTGTCGGGCGCTCCGTCGCCGTACGACGGGAGGTCCCCGCGCTGCACCGGGGCCGTCGCCGTGCGGGCCGGCGGCAGGATTCCGGCCAGCTCCTCAGCGGCGGGGCGGTGGACCGCGTCCGCGGCTCGGCGCAGCACCTCGGGCGCGACCTTCTCTCCGCCGATCCGCACCACTTGGCCCTTGGCCGGAGCCAGGCAGGTGTAGCCCTCGGGGCAGTCGGCGGCACTGCCCCGCTCGGCGTAGAGATGCAGTACGGCGCCGTTCTTCGCCCAGTAGGCGACGGAGAAGCCGTCGTCGCCGTTCACCCCGACGGACTGCTGCGCGAGCGTGAAGCCGGGTACGTCGGTGAGGTAGACGAGTTCCGGTGCGATGCCCAGCGCGCGCAGGCGGGCATCGACCTCGGTCCGCTTCGTGGTGGTGGGCACCGGCTCCCGGGCGTCGCCGGCGTCCGCCTTCTCGGTGCCGCACGCCGTGAGCAGCGCGGGCAGGAGCAGGAGCAGCGGCAGGGTGCGTACGGTACGGATCATGCGCCCATGGTGCCGCACAGGCGCTCCCCAGGACGCACCCCGATCCCGTAACCTCCTGCGATGAACGCCATTCCACCGCTGCTGGACCATCTCGTCCTCGCCACACCGGACTTGGGCGCGACGGTCGCGGAGTTCGCACGCCGGACCGGGGTCACCCCGGTGCCCGGCGGGGTGCACCTGGGACTGGGTACGCGCAATCACCTGGTGGGACTGGGCGGCCGGAGCTACCTGGAGATCCTCGGCCCCGACCCGGAACAGCCCGGACCCACCGGACCGCGGCCGTTCGGCGTCGACCAACTGCCCCGGCCCACCGTGCTGACCTGGGCCATCAGCCCGCCCGACCTGGACGAGGCGGTCGCGCGGGCGCGGGAGCGGGGTCATGACCCGGGCCCGGTACGGCCGATGAGCCGCCGCACCCCGGACGGCACCCTGCTGCGCTGGCGGCTGACCGACGCCGGCCCCGGGGACGCCCCGGGTCTGCTGCCGTTCCTCATCGACTGGGGTGACTCCCGGCACCCGGCCGCCTCGGGCCTGCCGGTCACCCCCCTGCTGGCGGTGTCGGCCTCGGCCCCCGCCCCAAAGGAGCTGCACGCCCCGCTGACGGCCCTGGGCACCTCGCTGTCCCTCACCACGGGCCCGACCGCCCTCTCCTTCACCGTGGCCACACCGAACGGACCGGTCACCTTCGACTGACAGCTCATATTTGAACGTGTTCAATTGAGCCCCTAGTATCGGGCCCCTCGCCGTCGCGCGGAGGAGGGGGCATGCGCTACGAGGAGAGGTCCGTCCCGGGAGGACTCCGGCACGGGTTCGGGCAGCTGGTGCGGTTCGGGGTGCTCCAGACCCGCGCCTGCGCCTTCGCCGTGGCACTGCTGGCCGGGATCGGTGGCTCCCGGCTGCTGCCCCCGCTGCCCGTGGCGCGCTACGACCTGGTCCTGGTCTACGGCGTGCTGCTCACCCTCGTCGCCCGCCGGGTGGGCTGGGAGACCCGTCGGGACACCGCCGTCATCGCCGTGTGCCACCTGGTGGGGCTGCTGTTCGAGCTGGTCAAGGTGCACATGGGGTCCTGGAGCTACCCCGAGGACGCCCTCACCAAGGTCGCCGGGGTGCCGTTGTACGGCGGCTTCATGTACGCGGCGGTCGGCAGTTACGTATGCCGGGCCCGGCGGCTGATGCGGCTGCGCTACACCCGCTACCGCGCCGCCGCCACGACCCTGGTCGCCGCCGCCGTCTACCTCAACTTCTTCACCCACCACTGGATGCCGGATCTGCGCTGGCCGCTCGCGGTGGCGATGACCGCCGCGACCGCCGGCACCTGGGTGGGCTTCCACGTGGGCACCCGTCGCTACCGCATGCCCCTCGCCGTCTCCTTCGTGCTGATCGGCTTCTTCCTGTGGGTCGCCGAGAACGCCGCCACCTATGCGGGCGCCTGGAACTACCCGCAGCAGCTCGCCGGCTGGCAGCCGGTGCCGCTGACCAAGTTCGGTGCCTGGTCCCTGCTGATCAGCGTGACCTTCGTCCTCGTCGAGCACCTCGCGGGCCGCCAGGAGCCGGGCCGGTGTCCGCCGCCGGTGTCCGATTCCTTCAAGACCGGCTGACCGGGCGCTGCCTACGGTGACCGCATGACCGAACAATTCGCCGTGATCGGCATCGTGACCTCCGACCTGGCCGCCTCCCTCGCCTTCTACCGCCGCCTCGGACTGGTCTTCCCGGAGGGAGCCGAGAACCAGCCGCATGTCGAGGCCGAGTTGCCCGGCGGCCTGGTCCTCGCCCTGGACACCGAGGAGACCGTCCGCTCCTTCCACCCCGGATGGCGGCCGCCCGCCGGCGGAGGGCGGATCGCGCTCGCCTTCCGGTGCGGCTCCCCCGCCGAGGTCGACGCCCGCTACGAGGAACTGGTGGCCGCCGGCCATCACGGAGAACTCAAGCCGTGGGACGCCTTCTGGGGGCAGCGGTACGCCACCGTGCACGACCCCGACGGCAACGGGGTCGATCTGTTCGCCCCGCTACCCGCCGCCGGCGAGTAGCTCCCCGAGCGGCATGCCCGCCAGCTCCCGTACCTCCCGCGCCAGATGGGGCTGATCCGCATAGCCCGCGCGGATCGCCGTCTCGGCGTACGCCGTCCCGGACCGGGCCAGGGCCAGCGCCCGCTGCAGCCGCAGGATGCGGGCCAGGGTCTTCGGCCCGTAGCCGAACGCGGTCAGACAGCGGCGGTGCAACCGGCGTCCGCCGAAACCGAGTTCGGCGGCCGTCGCGGACACCTGACGGCCCTCGTCCAGGCACTCCACCAGCCGGCGCAGCACCGGGTCCGGGGCGCCCGCCTCCGCCGCCCGGTCCAGGGCGATGTCCTCCAGCCCGGTCGCCGGGTCGGGTGCCGCCGCGAGCCGGTCGCGCAGCCGCCGGACCCTCGCCGCGGGCCAGATGTCCGCCAACTCCACCCGGAGGTCACGCAGTTCGTGCGCGGGAACGCCGAGCAGGGCTGGCGCGGTGCCGGGGAAGAAGCGGATGCCCGCCCAGGAACGCGCCGGGCCCTCGGGGACATGGGCGCGGGTGTCGGGACCCGCGACCAGCAGCCGACCCTCGCACCACAGCAGGTCCATGCAGCCGTCGGGCAGCACGGGCCCGACACCGGTGCCGGTCGGGGAGTTCGTCCACACGACGGCGCCGGCCAGCCGGGACGGCCGCTCCGCGTACACGCGAGCCAGCGTACGTCCCTCACGGGGACCGCGTCGCCTGCCTGAGGGTGCCTGCCGGCCCGGTCAGGCAGGGCGCCGGGCCGGTCCGGACGCGGGAGCCGGGGCGGGTCTGCCCTCGTGTGCCGTCGCCGCCGCGGGGGCGCCGAACAGCGGGAGGGTGTGGCGTATGCGGAAGCGGCGGGCGTAGACCGCGGTGGCCCCGGCGACCAGGGCGAGCAGCGCCAGGGAGAGGACCCGGGTGAGCAGGGGAACCGTGTCGGGCGGCAGGGTGACGGCGGCGAGCGTGCTCAGCCCGCCGTCGAGCAGCTGCTCGGCTCCCCAGACCAGGGTGAGCACCCGCAGTCCCCGGCGGAACGCGGCGCAGTCCCGCCAGATCCCGGTCCGCGCGCGGGCCACGTCTGCCCCGTGCAGTCGCTGTCCCAGCTGGAAGGCCAGCGGTCTGCTGGTGAACGCGGTGCCGAGCACCCAGCCGCCGACCACGAGGGACAGTGCCGCGTCCTTGAACAGCAGCACGCGGGGGCCGCCGCCGATCAGGGACACCAGCGCGGCGGCGGCCAGCAGGACCGTGAAGAACAGGTCCACCCCGTCGATCCGCCGGTGCCGTACCGCGCCCGTCAGCAGGCGCAGGGCCGGTGATACGCCGCTCAGCAGCAGCGCCGGTCCCTGGCCCGCGCCGAGCGCGCGGGCCGCGTAGTAGATCAGGAGCGGGAGGACGATGTCGGCGGCGAGGGCCAGCAGCGGGCCGCGAGCCGTGCCGGCCGCGCGGCGCGTCGTACCGCGCTGTCGTGTCCGCTCCGCCGAGTCCGCCATGTCCGCCGCCTCCCTGCCCCTCCTGCCGCTGGCCGGACGGTTCCGGCCTGCGCGACCACGCTAGGCGCGGGGCGGGGTCCGGCGGATCGGAGCACGGGTGGAGTGCCGGGTGGAAAGCGGGAGGAAAATCGCGGCCCCGTTCTCCACCGACGGGCGCAGACCCGCGGATGGAGACGACACCGCGCACCTCAGGGACGGAAGCCGATCACACCCGGCGAACCGATTCGCCCGGGCCGGACCGTCGACCGGACCGTCACTGCCCCGGATGCCCAGGATGCCCCCGATGCCCCGCATCCCCGTGCCCCCCGTTGATCCCATGGGGCCCGTTGGCGCCACCGCCTCCGCCGCCTCCGCCGTTGACCCCCTTCACCTTGTGCGCGTGGTGAGGGTTCTTCGCGTGGGTGCGGAGGCGGGCCGTCACGTCCTCCGGGGGCAGGAAGCGGGACCAGCGCTCCGGGAACTCGGAGGGCATGTCCGGGTCCTCGGGGTCGGCCTCGCGGGCCGCCGCGGCGCGGGCGACGTACTCGACGACCTGCGCCTCACGGAGCCGCTCGTTGGCCTCGCGGGCGGCGGCCGTGGCCGCGGCGGGCCAGACCCGGTCGATGGCCGCGTTCACCGCCGCGCCGACCAGCACGGCGAAGGCGGACACACCGATCCACAGCAGGACGGCGACGGCGGCGGCGAGGGAGCCGTAGATCGTGGCGCCCTCGATGGTGTTCGTGAGGTAGATGCGGAGCAGGAAGCTGCCGAGGACCCACATGGCCAGGGCGACCAGCGCGCCGGGCACGTCCTCGATCCACGGGGAGCGAACGGGCACGGAGACGTGGTACAGGGTGGTCAGGAAGATGATCGACAGGAGGATCACGACCGGCCAGTACAGGACCTGGACGACCGTCTCCGACCAGGGCAGGATCCGCACCACCGCGTCGGGCCCCGCCACCATCAGCGGCAGCGCCACCGAGCCGATCAGCAGGGCCACGATGAACAGCAGGAACGCCATGATCCGGGTCCTGACGATGCCCCGGACGCCGTCCAGGCCGTACATGACGGTGATGGTGTCGATGAAGACGTTCACGGCGCGCGAGCCGGACCACAGGGCGAACAGGAAGCCGATGGAGATGACGTCGGGCCGGCCGCCCTTCATCACGTCGTTCAGGATCGGCTCGGCGATCTCCTTCACGCCCTTGTCGGACAGGACCGTGCGGGAGGCCTCCAGGAGGTTGCTCTCCAGGCTCTTGATCGTGTCCGCGCCGGTCCAGGCGTCGACGTAGCCGAGAAGGCCGATGAGGCTCAGCAGCAGCGGCGGCACGGACAGCAGCGTGAAGAACGCCGCCTCGGCCGCCAGGCCCAGGATGCGGTACTCCATGCAGGAATTGACGGTGTCCTTGAGCAACAGCCAGGCGGTCCTGCGCTTGGAGACGTTCCGGTAGAGGGCTCTGGCCCGGTGGAGCCGGCCGGCCGGCTGCTCGGGGGTTTCACTTGCTGGCTGCACGACCCAAAGGTATCCGCAGCACGGGACCGCACTCACCTTCCGGGGCGGACGGCCGGGTCGGGCCCGCCCGCCGGCCGGTGCTGTGTCACTCTGGGGGTCATCAGCGCCGCCGTCCCGGGTAGGTTCGGAATCATGGCAGGCACCCCCACCCACACCGTGACGAACCAGCCGCCACCGCTGGTCGGCTACGACGTCTTCACCGCCGACCGGGCCCTCGTCGAGGCCGTCGACCGGTACACCGGCCCGGGTGTCCTGGACGAGGTGCGCGCCGAGCTGTCCGCGCTCGGCCGGGCCGCGGGCTCGGCGCAGCTGCAGGAGTGGGCGGCGCAGGCGAACGAGCACCTGCCCCGGCTGCGCAGCCACGACCGCTACGGCCACCGGATCGACGAGGTCGAGTTCCATCCGTCCTGGCACCGGCTGCTCGGCAAGGGCCTCTCGGCCGGGCTGACCGGCGCCTGGTCGCGGCCCGCCGGGCATGTGCGCCGGGCGGCCGGGTTCCTGGTGTGGACGCAGGTCGAGGCGGGCACCTGCTGTCCGCTGTCGATGACGCACGCGGCCGTGCCCGCGCTGCGCGCCGACCCGGAGCTGGCCGCCGTGTGGGAGCCCCGGCTGGCGTCCACGGTCTACGACCGCGAGCTGCGGCCCCCCGGGCAGAAGGCCGGCGCGCTGTTCGGGATGGGCATGACCGAGAAGCAGGGCGGCAGCGACGTCCGCGCGAACACCACCGGCGCACGCCCCCTCGCGGAGGCCGGCACCTATCTGCTGACCGGGCACAAGTGGTTCTGCTCGGCGCCCATGTCGGACGCGTTCCTGGTGCTCGCGCAGGCCCCCGGCGGGCTCACCTGCTTCCTGGTCCCGCGGGTCCTGCCCGACGGCAGCCGCAACGTCTTCCTCCTCCAGCGGCTGAAGGACAAGCTGGGCAACCGCTCGAACGCCTCCGCCGAGGTCGAGTTCGACGGCACCTGGGCGCGCCGGGTCGGCGAGGAGGGTCAGGGGGTGCGCACGATCATCGGGATGGTCGCCGCGACCCGGCTGGACTGCGCGCTCGGCTCGGCGGGCCTGATGCGGCAGGCCGTGGCCCAGGCGGTGCACCACTGCACGTACCGGGAGGCGTTCGGCGGGAAGCTGGCCGACAAGCCGCTGATGCGCAACGTCCTCGCCGATCTCGCGCTGGAGTCGGAGGCCGCGACCGCGCTGGCGCTGCGGCTCGCCGCCGCGTACGACGACGGGAGCGAGCAGGAGCGCGCCTTCCTGCGGCTCGCGGTGCCGGCGGCCAAGTACTGGATCACCAAGCGCTGTACGCCCGTCGCCGTGGAGGCCGCCGAGTGTCTGGGCGGCAACGGGTACGTAGAGGAGTCCGGCCTGCCCCGGCTGGTGCGGGAGTCGCCGCTGAACTCGATCTGGGAGGGTGCCGGGAACGTTCAGGCGCTGGACGTGCTCCGGGCGCTGCAACGCGAGCCGGGCGCGCTCAACGCCTGTCTGATCGAGATCGGCCGGGCCCACGGCGCCGACCACCGCCTCGACCGCGCCGTGAAGGACCTGTTCACCGAACTCGCCGATCTGGATGCCATCGAGGGCCGCGCACGGCGCGTGGTGGAGCGCCTCGCGCTGGTGCTCCAGGGCTCGCTCCTGGTCCGGCACGCGCCGCCGGAGGTGGCCGACGCCTTCTGCGCCTCCCGCCTGGGCGGCGACCACGGGGCGTCTTTCGGCACGCTGCCGACGGGCCTGGACCTGGAGTCGGTGGTGAACCGGGCAAGGCCGGCCTTCTGAGACGCGTCGGTCCGGCCCAGGGGCGCGAACCGCCGAACGGCAGGGGTGGTGCTGCGCCGACACGGCACCACCCCCACCACCTGGGCCCGTCGAGCCCGCGGACGCGTACGCGCGGGCGCGCAACGCGCCGGGGTCAAGTCTCAGCCACCCCTGAGAGGTTCACCAGGGTTGCAAGGGGTTGCAACTTATGGGGGCACGTGCGCGGAGTCTGTGCCTCCGCCATGCCCGGAACGGCAGTATGAGAGGCACAGTCGGACCGGAAACCGCCGCCCGGACGGCTTGACAAGTGTGTTCGACACCCTTTTCCGGGAGGACCGCAGTGGGGAACCCGCCGATGAACGTGGCGCGCCTGGCCGCCGTGGACGCGGCGCAGGCGGCGCGGGTGCTGAACGAGATGCGCGAGGCCACCCTGGCCGGACAGCGTGTGCGGATCGCGCCCCGTCCGGTGATCGAGCAGTCATGGGGACGGATGCTGCGCGGCGGCGTCGACCCGGAACGCGATTTCAGGTCCGGGCTGTTGCCCTCCGACGAGGTGCGGCGCAGGCGGGAGGAGTCGCCGCTGCGGCACGTCCTGCCGGTGCTGCGGGAGGGGCTGCTTTCGGTCGCGGACGTCGCCCAGCACATCATGGTCGTCGCGGACGCCGACGGGCGTGTGCTGTGGCGGGAGGGCGCGGCTCCGGTCCTGCGCAAGGCCGACGGGCTCGGTTTTGAACTCGGCGCGGACTGGCGGGAAGACGTCGTCGGCACCAACGGGGTGGGGACCCCGGCCGTGGTCCGGCGGCCCGTGCAGGTGTTCGCCGCAGAGCACTTCGTACGGTCGCACACGTCCTGGACGTGTTCGGGCGCCCCGATCACCGACCCTCGGGACGGCCGGCTGCTCGGGGTGGTGGACGTCAGCGGCCCGCTGGAGACCATGCATCCGGCCACCCTCGCGTGGGTGGACTCGGTGGCCAAGCTGGCCGAGGCCCGGCTGCGGGAGCTGCACGGGGCCGCGCTGGAGCGGCTGCGGGCGGTGGCGGCGCCGGTGCTGGCCCGGCTGGCCGGCCGGGCGCTGGTGGTGGACCGGAACGGCTGGACGGCGGCGGTGACCGGGATGCCGTACGTGCGGCGGGTGGCGCTGCCCAAGTCGCTGGCGCCGGGCCACCGGTGGCTGCCCTCGCTCGGTCCGTGCGCGGTGGAGCCGCTGGCCGGGGGGTGGCTGCTGCGGGCCGGGGACGAGCCGCTCGCCACCGCCGCCCGGCGGATCGTGCTGGACCTCGCCCGGCCGGGCCGCTGCACGGTGACGGTCACGGCCTCGGCGGGCTCCTGGTCGCGGGAACTCAGTCCGCGCCACGCCGAACTGCTGTTCCTGCTCGCCGAGCACCGCGCCGGGCGGGGGGCCGCGGGGCTGGCGGAGGACCTGTTCGGCGATCCTTCCAGGACCGTGACCGTGCGAGCCGAGATGTCCAGAATCAGGCGGTATCTCGGGGACCTTCTGCAACACCGGCCGTATCGTTTCGGCGACGACACGGAAGTGGAAGTACTCCTTCCAGATGACCTCCGCGACCTGCTCCCCCAGTCGACAGCGCCCTCCGTGGCCCGGAAACGGAATGCCCCGCAGGACGTCCGGACCGGGAGGCCCTGAGCGTGGGCGACGGTCCGCCCGGCACCGGCCCCGCAGCGATGCCTTCCGCCCATCTGCGGGGTCTTGGCCCTACCCGGCCCCTTCCTGCCGTAGCATCCCGTAAGGGCCTCCCCACCTGCTCCTCGGGTCAACGTACGGACCATGAGGCGCAGTTGGCCCGTCCTCTGGAGGAGAGATGAAGCATCGCGGCAGACACCGCCGGCGCAGACGGGGCGCGGCACTGCGCGCCGTCCTGACCGGGACCGCGCTGGCGCTCACCGCCGCCGCCACCCTGATCAGCGCGTCCCAGGCCGAGGTCGCCGAGGACCCGGGTGCGCTCAAGCCGCTGACCTCCCCGGCGGACACGGACCGGCTCCGACTCCAGGAGGACCTGGTCCCCGCCCGCACGCTGGACCGGCTCGAGGCCGCGATGGGCCGCCCGGTCGGCGTCGACACCGTTCTGCAGAGTGCCGACCGGGAACTGCGGGAGGCCGCCGACTGCTCCGCCGGCGACCGCGCGTCCCTGCCCGTCGCCCCGGCCGTGGCCCGCGCCTACTGCTGGGACCCGGCCGACACCGCCGCCGACGACTGGCGGCCGGCCTCCGTGACCACGTCCGGGGACGCCGACGGCGACGGCGTCTGGGGCACCCACCGGGTCGTCCTCGCCGGCTGGACCCACAGCACCGGCACCGGCCGCCCCGGCGAGCGCGGCCTCGCCCGGGTCGCCTTCGTCGACGCCGACGACCCCGCGCACCTCGCCTACCGCTGGGTGCTGCTGGTGGTACCGGTCGACGGCGGCCGGGACTACCGGAGCCTGGCATCCGGCGTCTCCGGCATGGTCTGGTACGAGGACAAGCTGCTGGTCACCACCACGACCGGCAGCGCCGACGCGCTCTACGTCTACGACCTCGACCGCATCCAGCGCACCACGGTCGACGCACCCGCCGTCGGCCGGGTGCCCGGCGGCTGGTCCGCCGACGGCTACGGCTACGTCCTGCCCGCGGTCGGCTCCTACCGCTTCACCGCCGGCCGCTGCGGCCCCTCCGGGCCACCCTGCCCCGGCGCGCTCGCCCTCGACCGGGGTACGGCACCCGACACCTTGACCGCGGCGGAGTGGACCGCGCCCGGCGCCGACCGGCCCGCCCGGCTGTGGCGGTACGCGTTCAGCATCGATCCGGCGCGGGCCGGGCTGCTCGCCACGGACGGGGCGGGGCGGGCCGAGGCGGTGGAGGCGTACCGGACCCGGGCGGCCGGGATCAGGGGCGTGCTGTCGTACCGGAAGGCCGGCGCGGATCGGTCGTCCTGGTATGTGGGACGGCTGCCCGCTTCGCAGGATGGGCACGGGGGACTGTGGCGGCAGGACACCGAGGGCGCCCAGGCCGCCCGGTGCGGCTCCGACGCCTCGGAGCGCTGCTGGGCGCGGGGGGCGGGGTCCCTCTCCTACTGGCAGGAGACGGGCGAGGTGTGGTCCCTGTCGGACCGCATGCTGTTCGCGCTGCCCCTGGCCGACCTCGACGGCGCCCTGGACTGACCTCTCCGCGGGCGGCCCGGGCTCCCCCTCCGCCGGCGCCCGGACCCGATCGACAGAACCGGTGGCGGGATGATTCCCTGGCCCGCATGAGCAGCGTCCCTGTCACCACCTGGTCCCTGGAGCAGACCTCCCCGGCCGACCTCCTGCCCGCCGCCGCGCCCGACGGCGACGTCCGGATCGTCCGCGCCGCGGCGCCCTCCCCCGAGTTCAGCCGGTTCCTGTACGCCTCGGTCGGCGGCGACATCCACTGGACCGACCGGCTGAGCTGGTCGTACGCGCGGTGGCAGGAGTACCTGGAGCGGCCCGGCGTGGAGACCTGGGTGGCCTACGACCGGGGCACCCCGGCCGGCTATGTCGAGCTGGACCCGCAGGACGAGGGCGTCGTCGAGATCGTCTACTTCGGGCTGATCCCCGCCTTCCGCGGCCGGCGCATCGGCGGCCACCTGCTGTCGTACGGCACGGCCCGCGCCTGGGACCTGGCCGAGCGGTGGCCGGGGCGGACGCCGACGAAGCGGGTGTGGCTGCACACGTGCAGCAAGGACGGCGAGTTCGCGATGGACAACTACCAGCGGCGCGGCTTCAAGCTGTTCGACACCAAGGTGGAGCTGGAGCCCGACCTGGCCACTCCGGGGCCGTGGCTCGGCGCATACCCCGCCTGACCTGCCGGGACAAGCCTCCCGGCGACGCATGTGAGCGACGACACCCTTGTTCCACATTCCGGGACAAGGGTGTCCGCATGATGGACGAAGCTGGACTCTGTCCAGATCGCCGTGACACGCTTCCGCCATGTCTGGAACTGGAATTGCCTTGGTGAGTCGGCGGCACGTCGACCTCGGCCGCATGTCCAGCGCCATCTGTCCGGTGAGCTGACGCCCCCAGCACCGCCGCGAACCCCGTACCTGATTCTTCTTGCGCAATGCCGCGCACGCCTGCCCGCGTGCGCGCATCTGTGCAGGTCAGAGCTGATTTCCCATCGGTCCCGAAGGACGTACAACCATGGCCGCCACCCCGCAGAACCCCGCCTCCGCGCCCCGCCGCAGGGTGAGCCGTCACCGCGGCGAGGGCCAGTGGGCCGTTGGCCATTTCACGCCCCTCAACGGCAACGAGCAGTTCAAGAAGGACGACGACGGTCTCAATGTGCGGACACGCATTGAGACGATCTACTCCAAGCGCGGCTTCGACTCGATCGACCCGAACGACCTGCGCGGCCGGATGCGCTGGTGGGGGCTGTACACCCAGCGCCGTCCCGGGATCGACGGCGGCAAGACCGCGATCCTGGAGCCGGAGGAGCTGGACGACTCGTACTTCATGCTGCGGGTGCGGATCGACGGCGGGGCGCTCACCACGCGGCAGCTGCGGGTGATCGGCGAGATCTCGCAGGAGTTCGCGCGCGGCACCGCGGACATCACGGACCGGCAGAACGTCCAGTACCACTGGATCCGGATCGAGGACGTGCCCGAGATCTGGGAGCGGCTGGAGGGTGTGGGCCTGTCCACCGTCACCGCCTGCGGTGACACCCCGCGTGTGATGATCGGCTCCCCGGTGGCGGGCATCGCCGAGGACGAGATCATCGACGCCACGCCGGCGCTGGAGGAGATGAAGCGCCGCGTCCTGAACAACAAGGCGTACTCCAACCTTCCCCGCAAGTTCAAGACGGCCATCTCGGGTTCGCCGCTGCTGGACGTCGTGCACGAGATCAACGACGTCGCGTTCGTCGGCGTGCGCCACCCCGAGCACGGCCCGGGCTTCGACGTGTGGGTGGGCGGCGGCCTGTCCACCAACCCCAAGCTGGGCGTGCGGCTGGGCGCCTGGGTGCCGATCGACGAGGTCCCCGACGTCTACGAGGGCGTCATCTCGATCTTCCGTGACTACGGCTACCGCCGGCTGCGTACCCGCGCCCGGCTGAAGTTCCTCGTCGCCGACTGGGGCGCGGAGAAGTTCCGTCAGGTGCTGGAGGACGAGTACCTGGGAGGGCGCAGGCTGATCGACGGGCCCGCCCCCGAGCAGCCCGTGCAGCAGTGGCGCGACCACATCGGTGTGCACCGGCAGAAGGACGGCCGCTTCTACGTCGGCTTCGCCCCGCGGGTCGGCCGGGTCGACGGCGCCACGCTGACGAAGGTCGCCGACCTCGCCGAGGCGCACGGCTCGGGCCGGGTCCGCACCACCGTCGAGCAGAAGATGATCATCCTCGACGTCGAGCAGGACCAGGTCGACTCGCTGGTGGAGGGCCTGGAGGCGCTGGACCTCACCGCCCGGCCGTCCTCCTTCCGGCGCGGCACCATGGCCTGCACCGGCATCGAGTTCTGCAAGCTCGCCATCGTGGAGACCAAGCAGCGCGGCTCCCAGCTGATCGACGAGCTGGAGCGCCGTCTGCCGGACTTCGACGAGCCGATCACGATCAACCTCAACGGCTGCCCGAACGCCTGCGCCCGTATCCAGGTGGCGGACATCGGTCTCAAGGGCCAGCTCGTGCTGAACGACAAGGGCGAGCAGGTCGAGGGTTACCAGGTGCACCTCGGCGGCGCGCTGGGCCTGGAGCCGGGCTTCGGCCGCAAGGTCCGCGGCCTGAAGGTCACCGCGGAGGAGCTGCCGGACTACGTCGAGCGGGTGCTGAAGCGGTTCCAGGCGGAGCGCGAGGACGGCGAGCGGTTCGCCACCTGGGCTTCCCGGGCTTCCGAGGAGGCCCTGTCGTGAGCGAGCGGGCCGCGCCCTTCTACTGCCCCTACTGCGGTGACGAGGACCTGCGTCCCAGCGAGCAGGGCCACGGTGCCTGGGAATGCGGGGCGTGCAACCGCGCATTCCAGCTGAAGTTCCTCGGGCTGCTCGCCCGGGGTCTTCAGCGAGCCGACAACGGAGGGGATGACCGGACATGACGACGGCTCAGGAAGAGCGTACGACCGAGGAGTTGAAGGCCCTCGCCGAGCAGGCGGGCCGCGAGCTGGAGGACGCCTCCGCACTGGAGATCCTCCAGTGGGCGGTGGACACCTTCGGTGCGAAGTTCTGCGTCACCTCCTCCATGGAGGACGCCGTGGTCGCCCATCTCGCCTCGCGCGTGCAGAAGGGCGAGGCCCCCGTGGATGTGGTCTTCCTGGACACCGGCTACCACTTCCCGGAGACCATCGGCACCCGGGACGCCGTGGAGGCCGTGATGGACGTCAACGTCATCACCCTCACGCCGCGGCAGACGGTCGCCGAGCAGGACGCGGAGTACGGCCCGAAGCTGCACGACCGCGACCCCGACCTGTGCTGCGCGCTGCGCAAGGTCAAGCCGCTCGAGGAGGGGCTGAAGGGCTACGAGGCGTGGGCGACCGGACTGCGCCGCGACGAGTCCCCGACCCGGGCGAACACCCCGGTCGTCGGCTGGGACGAGAAGCGGCGGAAGGTCAAGGTCTCGCCGATCGCCCGCTGGACCCAGGACGACGTGGACGCGTACATCACCGAACACGGCGTGCTCGCCAACCCGCTGCTGATGGACGGCTACACCTCCGTCGGCTGCGCTCCGTGCACCCGGCGGGTCCTGGAGGGCGAGGACGCGCGGGCCGGCCGCTGGGCGGGCCGGGCCAAGACCGAGTGCGGGCTGCACGGATGACGGCGCACACAGCAACGCACACGTCGTCCACCGCTGCCGTCGCTACTGCTGTGACGGAAACGACCACTGCGATTCAGGAGAACCACGTGACGACCGGAGCCACCGTCTGGCTCACGGGTCTGCCGAGCGCCGGCAAGACCACCATCGCGTACGAGCTGGCGGGCCGGCTGCGCGCCGAGGGCCACCGTGTCGAGGTGCTCGACGGCGACGAGATCCGCGAGTTCATCTCGGCGGGTCTCGGCTTCTCCCGCGAGGACCGGCACACCAACGTGCAGCGCATCGGCTTCGTCGCCGAGCTGCTGGCGCGTAACGGCGTCAAGGCGCTGGTGCCGGTGATCGCGCCGTACGCGGACAGCCGGGACGCGGTGCGGGTGCGGCACGAGGAGAACGGGACGCCGTACCTGGAGATCCATGTGGCGACTCCGGTCGAGGTGTGCAGCGTGCGCGATGTGAAGGGCCTGTACGCCAAGCAGGCCGCGGGCGAGCTGACCGGGCTCACCGGGGTCGACGACCCGTACGAGGAGCCGGAGACGCCCGATCTGCGGATCGAGTCTCAGGACCAGACCGTGCAGGAGTCCGCGGCCTCCGTGTACGCCCTGCTGAGCGAGAGGGGACTGGCATGACCACGGTCGCCAAGGTGGAGGAGGGCACGGACAGCCCGTACGCCCTGTCGCACCTGGACTCCCTGGAGTCCGAGGCGGTGCACATCTTCCGTGAGGTGGCGGGCGAGTTCGAGAAGCCGGTGATCCTGTTCTCCGGCGGCAAGGACTCCATCGTCATGCTGCACCTCGCGCTGAAGGCGTTCGCTCCGGCCGCGATCCCCTTCTCCCTGCTGCATGTGGACACGGGACACAACTTCCCGGAAGTTCTTGAGTACCGGGACCGTGTGGTGGCCGCACATGGGCTGCGCCTCCATGTGGCCTCCGTCCAGGACTACATCGACCGCGGTGTGCTGAAGGAACGTCCCGACGGCACCCGCAACCCCCTCCAGACGCTGCCGCTCACCGAGAAGATCCAGTCGGAGAGGTTCGACGCGGTCTTCGGCGGTGGCCGGCGCGACGAGGAGAAGGCCCGCGCCAAGGAGCGCGTGTTCTCCCTGCGCGACGAGTTCTCCCAGTGGGACCCGCGCCGCCAGCGCCCCGAGCTGTGGAACCTGTACAACGGCCGGCACGCCCCCGGTGAGCACGTCCGCGTCTTCCCGCTGTCCAACTGGACCGAGCTGGACGTCTGGCAGTACATCGACCGCGAGGGCATCGAGCTGCCGCAGATCTACTTCGCGCACGAGCGCGAGGTGTTCCAGCGGGGCGGGATGTGGCTGACCGCGGGCGAGTGGGGCGGCCCGAAGGACGGCGAGACCGTCGAGAAGCGCCAGGTGCGCTACCGCACCGTCGGCGACATGTCCTGCACGGGTGCCGTCGACTCGGACGCGACCACGCTGGACGCCGTCATCGCCGAGATCGCCGCGTCCCGGCTGACCGAGCGGGGCGCGACCCGCGCCGACGACAAGCTGTCCGAGGCCGCGATGGAAGACCGCAAGCGCGAGGGGTACTTCTAAGCATGAGCACGACCACGACCGAGGCACTCTCGGCCACCACGCTGCTGCGATTCGCCACCGCCGGCTCCGTCGACGACGGCAAGTCCACGCTGGTCGGACGGCTGCTGCACGACTCCAAGTCGGTCCTCGCCGACCAGCTGGAGGCCGTCGAGCGCGCCTCCGCGAGCCGTGGCCAGGACGGCCCGGACCTCGCTCTCCTCACGGACGGCCTGCGCGCCGAGCGGGAGCAGGGCATCACCATCGACGTCGCGTACCGCTACTTCGCGACCCCGCGGCGCCGGTTCATCCTCGCCGACACCCCCGGCCATGTGCAGTACACCCGGAACATGGTCACGGGTGCCTCCACGGCCGAACTGACCGTGATCCTGGTCGACGCCCGCAACGGCGTGGTCGAGCAGACCCGCCGGCACGCGGCCATCGCCGCGCTGCTGCGCGTCCCGCACGTCGTGCTGGCCGTGAACAAGATGGACCTCGTCGGGTACGAGGAGCAGGTCTTCGCCTCCATCGCCCAGGAGTTCACGGCGTACGCCACCGAGCTGGGCGTCCCCGAGGTCACCGCGATCCCGATCTCGGCGCTGGCCGGCGACAACGTGGTGGAGCCGTCCGCGAACATGGACTGGTACGGCGGTCCGACCGTGCTGGAGCACCTGGAGACCGTGCCGGTCAGCCATGACCTGGCGCACTGCCACGCGCGGCTGCCCGTGCAGTACGTGATCCGGCCGCAGACCGCCGAGCACCCCGACTACCGGGGCTACGCGGGCCAGATCGCCGCCGGTACGTTCCGGGTGGGCGAGCCGGTCACCGTCCTGCCGTCCGGCCGTACCACGACGATCTCCGGCATCGACCTGCTCGGCACGCCGGTCGACGTGGCCTGGACGACGCAGTCGGTGACGGTCCTGCTCGCGGACGACATCGACGTCTCGCGCGGCGACCTGATCGTGCCCACGAAGGACGCCCCGGCCACCACGCAGGACGTGGAGGCGACCGTCTGCCATGTCGCCGACGCCCCGCTCACCGTCGGCCACCGGGTGCTGCTCAAGCACGGCACGCGCACGGTCAAGGCGATCGTGAAGGACATCCCGTCCCGGCTCACGCTCGACGACCTGTCCCTGCACCCGCACCCGGGGCAGCTCGTCGCCAACGACATCGGCCGGGTGAAGATCCGTACCGCCGAGCCGCTGCCGGTCGACTCCTACGCCGACTCGCGCCGCACCGGCTCCTTCATCCTGATCGACCCGGCCGACGGCACCACGCTCACCGCGGGCATGGTCGGCGAGTCCTTCGCGTCCCCCGAGCCGGTCAAGGACCCGGTGCCCGATGACGGCTGGGACTTCTGAACATGAACCCCACCGATGTCTACTCGACGTTCGCCAAGGAGGGCGGCCGCATCGGCAGCGGCGCCCTCGGCAGCGGGCAGGGCGGAGTGGCGCGATGTGTGCGCTGACGTACGCGCACCGCTTGCGCGCCCCGTCCCCCCACCCGACGTCCCGGTTGCGACGAAGACCCTTTGCCGAACTCCCGGCCACGACCTGAGAGACCGTGACCGCCGGGCCAACGAGAGGAACCCCTCCCGTGCCTGCCAACCGCTCAACGCTTCTCCGCCGCGGCATAGCCGCGATCGCCGCACTCCCCCTGCTGACCCTCGCAGCCTGCGGCTACGGGTCCGACTCCAAGGACGACAACACCACCACCAAGGTCGCCGCCGGAGCCAAGAAGATCGACGGGCTCGACACCGTCAAGATCGGCTACTTCGGCAACCTGACCCACGCGACCGCCCTGGTCGGCAACCAGAAGGGCTTCTTCCAGAAGGAGCTGGGCGCCACCGAGGCCAAGTACCAGATCTTCAACGCCGGTCCGTCCGAGATCGAGGCGCTGAACTCGGGTTCCATCGACATCGGCTGGATCGGCCCGTCCCCGGCGATCAACGGCTACACCAAGTCGAACGGCAAGAGCCTGAAGATCATCGGCGGTTCGGCCTCCGGCGGTGTGAAGCTGGTCGTCAACCCGGCGAAGATCAAGTCCCTGAAGGACGTCAAGGGCAAGAAGATCGCGACCCCGCAGCTGGGCAACACGCAGGACGTGGCGTTCCTCAACTGGGTGGCCGAGCAGGGCTGGAAGGTCGACGCCGAGAGCGGCAAGGGTGACGTGTCCGTCGTGCGCACGGACAACAAGGTCACCCCGGACGCCTACAAGTCCGGCTCGATCGACGGCGCCTGGGTGCCGGAGCCGACCGCGTCCAAGCTGGTCGCCGAGGGCGGCAAGGTGCTGCTGGACGAGGCGTCGCTGTGGCCCGACAAGAAGTTCGTGATCACGAACATCATCGTGTCGCAGAAGTTCCTCAAGGAGCACCCGAAGGCCGTCGAGGCGGTCCTGAAGGCGTCGGTCGAGACCAACAAGTGGATCAAGGCCAACCCGGACGAGGCGAAGGCCGTCGCGAACAAGCGGCTGGGCCTCGACTCCGGCAAGGAGCTGCCGGCGAAGGTCCTGGACCCGGCGTGGAAGTCGATCCAGATCACCGACGACCCGCTGGCCGCGACCCTCAGCACCGAGGCACAGCACGCCGTCAAGGCCGGTCTGCTGGAGAACCCGAAGCTGGACGGCATCTATGACCTCACCCTCCTGAACAAGGTGCTCACCGCCGAGGGCGGCAGCTCCGTCAGCGACGCCGGTCTCGGCGCGAAGTAACCCCGTAGCCGACGAGTTCCCAGGAGGTGACGACCATGTCCACGACCTTCGCCAAGGCCGACGAGTCGGTCGAGCACGCGGCGCGCATCGAGCACGTCTCGAAGTCCTTCGCCGTACCGGGCGGACAGCAGCTCGTCCTGGACGACATCAGCCTCGATGTCGCTCCGGGCGAGTTCGTCACCCTCCTGGGGGCCTCGGGCTGCGGCAAGTCGACCCTGCTGAACCTGGTGGCGGGGCTGGACCGGCCCTCCGCCGGCAGCATCGCGACCAACGGGCGCCCCGCTCTGATGTTCCAGGAGCACGCCCTGTTCCCGTGGCTGACCGCGGGCAAGAACATCGAACTCGCCCTGAAGCTCAGGGACGTGCCGAAGAGCGAGCGGCGGGAGCGGGCCGAGGCGCTGCTCGAACTCGTCCGGCTGCAGGGCTCGTACGGCAAGCGGGTGCACGAGCTGTCCGGCGGTATGCGCCAGCGTGTGGCCATGGCCCGCGCGCTCGCGCAGGACAGCCAGCTGCTGCTGATGGACGAGCCGTTCGCGGCGCTCGACGCGATCACCCGGGACCTGCTGCACGACGAGCTGACCCGGATCTGGCAGGAGACGGGCCTGTCGGTCCTCTTCGTCACGCACAACGTGCGCGAGGCGGTGCGGCTCGCCCAGCGGGTGGTGCTGCTGTCGTCCCGGCCCGGCCGGGTGGCCCGCGAGTGGCGGGTGGACATTCCGCAGCCGCGGCGCATCGAGGACGCGCCGGTCGCCGAACTGTCCCTTGAGATCACCGAAGTACTGCGTGGGGAGATCCGCCGCCATGGCCAGCACTGACACGACGAAGGCAGTCCTGCGGGACGCGGCGGGCGTCGAGGCCGGCCTGGACGCGCTGGAGGTCGGCGTCGTCGGCCGGACGCCGATCCGGCAGACCTTCAACGGCAAGATCCTGCCGCCGATCGTCGCCACCGCGGTGGTGCTGGTGGTGTGGCAGGCGCTGATCTCGTTCAAGATCGTCGACGATCCGACCAAGCTGCCCTCCCCCGCCGACGTGGGCAACGAGTTCAAGGACGCCTGGCTGGAAGGCAAGCTGCTCGGCTACATCTGGACCAGCGTCTCGCGCGGTCTGCTGGGCTTCCTGTTCGCGCTGGCCATCGGCACCCCGCTGGGTCTGCTGGTGGCCCGGGTGAAGTTCGTGCGGGCGGCCATCGGCCCGGTGCTGTCCGGTCTGCAGTCGCTGCCGTCGGTCGCGTGGGTGCCGCCGGCGGTGATCTGGCTGGGCCTGAACAACTCGATGATGTACGCGGTGATCCTGCTCGGCGCGGTGCCGTCCATCGCCAACGGCCTGGTATCCGGCATCGACCAGGTGCCGCCGCTGTTCCTGCGGGCGGGCCGCACGATGGGCGCGACCGGTGTGAAGGGCGCCTGGCACATCGTCCTGCCGGCCGCGCTGCCGGGCTATCTCGCCGGCCTGAAGCAGGGCTGGGCCTTCTCCTGGCGCTCGCTGATGGCGGCGGAGATCATCGCCTCCTCCCCCGACCTGGGCATCGGCCTGGGCGCGCTGCTGGAGAACGGCCGCAACGCCAGCTCCATGTCCATGGTGTTCGAGGCGATCTTCCTGATCCTGTTCGTCGGCATCGCCATCGACCTGCTGATCTTCAGCCCGCTGGAGCGGTGGGTCCTGCGCAGCCGCGGCCTGCTGGTGAAGAGCTGAAGCCCATGCGCCACGAGCCCGTTCTCCTCGTCATCGCCCACGGCAGCCGCGACCCGCGGCACGCCGCGACCGTGCACGCCCTGGTGGAGCGGGTACGGTCGCTGCGGCCGGGGCTGCGGGTGGAGACCGGGTTCCTGGACTTCAACGTCCCGTCGGTGAACGGGGTGCTGGAGTCGCTGGCGGCGGAGGGCGTGCGGGACGTCGTCGCCCTGCCGCTGCTGCTGACGCGCGCCTTCCACGCGAAGGCCGACATCCCGGCCGTGCTGCGGGACGCGCCGGCGCGGCTGCGGATCCGGCAGGCGGACGTGCTCGGCCCGTCCCCGCTGCTGCTGTCGGCGCTGGAACGGCGCCTGTACGAGGCGGGTCTGTCCCCCGCCGACAAGTCCTCGACCGGGGTCGTGCTGGCCTCGGCGGGGTCCTCCGACCCGGAGGCGATCGCAGTGATCGCCGACATCGCGCGGGAGTGGTGGCACACCGGTTGGTGCGCCGTGCGGCCTGCGTTCGCCTCCGCTGGTTCTCCCGCCGGGTTCTCCCGCACCGAGGACGCCGTGCGCGAACTGCGGGACCTCGGCTGCGAGCGGGTGGCCGTGGCACCGTACGTCCTGGCCCCCGGCTTCCTGCCGGACCGTATCGCGCGCGGCGCGGCCGGGGCGGATGTGCTGGCCGACGTGCTGGGCGCGGCACCGGAGGTGGCACGGGTGCTGCTGGAGCGGTACGACGGGGCGCGGCGGCCGGCGCTGGCGGCGCTCTACGCGTGACGCTGGTCCTGGCAGTGGTTCCGGCCGCACCGTGGGGCTGGCTGCTCATTGCGGACTGCGGGTTCGTGGTGGCTGGTCGCGCCCACGCGGCGGAGCCGCATATCGATACCGCCCCGCGCCCCTGGGTGGGTTGTCGCGCCGTCGGCTGTCACGGCACCGTACTGCCGCTCAGGCTCCTACCTGCTCGGCTTCCTCTAAAACCCTTCCTGGCCACCTCCGGATCTGCTGGGATGGTCCCCTGAGCACTATCGGGGGAGAGCGGTTCGCGTGGCCGGTCGGGAGTTCGGGCATCACCTGGGGCTGCCCAGGGCCCTGTCGGGTCTGCCGCTCAGTCCGCTCGTGCCCGGATACGGCACCCTCGCCGCCGCCCAGCACGCGGCGGGCTTACGCCATCTCGGCGAGGTGCTGGCCGCCGGCGGTGGGTTACAGGTGCTGGACGGGCTGTACGTGCCCGCGGGGCCGCGTGGCCGGCGCCGGGTGGACGCGCCGCTGCTGGAGGGACTGGCCCGGTCCTCGGGACCCGCCGTCGCCCCGCTCGCCGAGCGGCTGGCCGCGCTGCACCGCGCCGACCCGCAGGCACCGCGCCGGGTCGTCCTCTACCAGCTGATCAATCTCCTCCAGGACCAGCCGACAAGTCAACTGGCCTCGTACATAGGCCAGTTGGGCGTTCATCGCGACGAGGCGGCGGGGCTGCTGGCGGCGGCCCGGGTGCGGCCCGCGCTCGACCGGCGGCAGCGGGACGCCGCCGAGTCCCTGGCCGACGCCCGGGAGCAGCGGCGGCTGCACCGGCTGCGCGCCCTGCTCGACCGGCTCCCCGCGGGCGGTACCGACCCGGCGCTGGCGGCCGTGCGGGCCGAGACCGCCGAGCGGCTGCGCGCCGCCGAGGACGCCCTGCGGGCCGGGCGGCGGGCCGAGGAGCGGGGTGACCGGGAGGCGGCGAGCGCCGGGTACCTGTGGGCGCTGCACGCCGCCGCCGACGACCGGCGCGCCCTCGGCGGACTGGTCCGCGTACACGGCCGCCACCCCTCACTGGGGGCCGAACTCCGCGCTGAGCACGTCGAGTTGACCTGGAAGGACAGCCGGGAGCCGCCCGGTGAGTGGCGGCTGCTGCGGCTGTACCGGGACGGGCGGGGCAAGCCCGCCGTACGCGGCGTCCCCGACTCGGCCAACGCCACCGCGGGCACGGCACGGGACACGGGGGCCGAGCCGGGTGTCACGGTCCGGTACGCGGCCCTGCCCCTGCGCGACGGGCGGGTGGACGGACCGCCATTGGTGTCCCGGCGGCTGCTCGTCGCCCCCGAGGTGGAGCGCCCGGTGCTCACGGACGGGCCGGAGCGGATCGAGGGCACCTGGCGGCGCCCGGCCGGCGCCGCCGACGTCACGGTCGAGCACACCGGCCCCGACGGCCGCACCGCACAACTCCCCGCGCACGCCGAGGGGTTCACCGCCACCGGACTGCCCGCCGGCGGCCACGCCTTCCGCATCGTGTGCCACTACCGCACCGCCGGCGGCCGTACGGTCCCCTCCCCCGGCCTCCGGATCACCGCCACCGTGCACCCCTGGCCGGAGCCCGTGCGCACGCTGACCGCCCGGCCCGTGGGCGGCGCCGTACATTTCGGTTGGACCGGGGCCCAGGACGCCGAGGTCCGGCTGGTGGCCTGGCCCGACGGGGCGCCGGAGCCGGGCGCCGAGCTGCGCACCGACGCGCTGCCGCCCCCGCTGGACTGGCCCGGGCCGGCCGATGCCCTGTGCCCGCCGCCCGGCACGTACACCGAGGTCGGTGCGGTCGCCGTGCGCGGCGCCCGGGCGCTCGCGGGGCCCGCGGTCGGCGTGGAGGCCGTACGGCCCGTGGCCGGGCTGACCGCACACCGGCTCCCGGACGGGCAGGCGCGGATCGTCCTGGACTGGCCCGAGGACGTCCCGCACCTCGTGGTCGGCTGGACGCCGGTGGGATCCGGCGGCGGCGGGGAGCGCACGGTCACCGCGCACGCTTACCGGCGCGGCGGGCTTCAGTTGCCCGTCGGCCCGGGCGCCGTGCGGGTGCGGGCCGCGTCGGCGCCCCGCGTGCCCGGCGCGGTGGTCGTGGTCCCCGAAGCGGCCGAGGTGCTGGTGCCGCCGGACGCGGCCGTCTCCTATCAACTGGTCCGGGCGCCACGGCGGCTGCTCGGCCGGGGACGGACCCTGCTGCGGGTCACGCTGACCGCGCCCGGCGACTTCGCTCACGTCCCGGAGTTCGTGTGCGTCGCCCGCGGCGGCACCCTCCGCCCCCGCAACGCCACCGACGGCACGGCCGTCCTCAGGATCCCCGGGCCCGAACTGGCCCGGCACGGCAGCCTCGAACGGGAGCTGCCCACCGCCCCCTGCCCCGCCCCCTACACCCTGCGCGGCTTCCTGCTCGGGGAGCACGCGGCCTCGGTCCGCCTCGAAGAACCCTCTCTCGCCAGCCTGGTGGTGCGCTGAGCCATGACGACCGTGATCTGCCCCTACTGCTTCGCCCGCGCGTCGGCGGCCAGACTGCCGTACCGCTGCCTGATGACCCCGAGCGGGGTGCGCGGCGGAGCGCCCTGCGGGCCCGAGTCCGACGACAGGTGGGCCTCCTTCGTGGGGCCCGGCGTGCCGCCGGCGGCTCGGATGCGCGGGCCGGTGTTCGCGCCGGCGCGCCGGCTCGGCGGGCTCGGCAACGCCGGCAGCAGCGTGCCCTGCCCCGCGTGCGGGGTGCCGACGCCGGTGCGGGTGTGCGGGTCCTGCCACAGCGATCTGCCCAGCGACTACTGCGACCAGGACAGCCGGATCATCGCCCTGGTCGGCGCCAAGGCGTCCGGCAAGAGCACCTATGTGGCCGTGCTGCGCAACGAGTTGGACCACAGGGTGGGGCAGGCCTATCACGCGTCGCTGGCGGCGATGGGGCAGCACACCCAGGCCCGGGACAGGGAGATGACCGAGGACCTGTACGAGCGGCTGCGGCTGCCCGCCGCCACCCGGCCGGCCGCGCTGGGCTTCAACGACCCGCTGCTGTACCGGCTCAGCCTGCCCAGGCGGGGACTGCTGGGCGGCTCCGGCACCCGGCACACCACGCTGGTCTTCTTCGACGCGGCCGGCGAGGACCTCGCGGACGCCGAGGCCATGGACCGCTACACCCGCTACCTGAGCGCCGCCGACGGCATCATCCTGCTGGTCGACCCGCTGCAACTCGGCTCCGTCCGGGACCGGTTGCCGGTGCACGAGGGTCCGCCGCTGCCCGTGCTGGAGACCTCGCCCCGGCAGATCGCCGCCGACCTCGCGACCCAGCTGCGCACCCACGGCAAGGGCAGGGCGGGCGGCCGGGTGAGTACGCCGATCGCGGTCGCCGTCACCAAGACGGACATGCTCAGACCGCTGCTCGACCCGCACTCCCCGCTGCTGCGCAACGCCCCGCACCCGGGCGGCGCCTACGACGCCGAGGACCGGCTCGCCGTCCACGAGGAACTGCGCACCCTGCTGACGGACTGGGACTCCGGCGCGCTGCTGCGCCAACTGGAGCACGATTTCGCCCAGTTGTCGCTGTTCGGGCTGTCGGCGCTGGGCGCGCCACCGCCCGCGAACGCGCCGGCGGACGTACCGAAGTCGGGGCCGCAGCCGGTGCGGGTGGAGGACCCGCTGCTGTGGCTGCTGTCCCTGCGCGGGCTGCTGCCCGTGCGCACGGCCGGAAAGGAGCGGGTCCGGTGAGCCTCGCCCAGCTGCACTACACCTCGGCGCCGCCCGGCCCGGACGGGTCCGGCTTCCGCTTCACCGCGGTCAGCCCCGGCGTACCGACCACGCTGCTGCGGGAGGCGGAGCAGCTCATCGGGTACGAGCCGCCGCGCGATCTGCCGGACCGGCCGGACGCCGAGCAGCTGAAGTCCTTCCCGAGGGCCTTCGCCTGTACCGAACTGTCCGACGGCGGGCGCCTGTTGAGCCGGTCGGTGTACACCGGCGCCGACTACAGCGGGCGCTGGGGCAACTTCCACGCCCACGCCGTGCATCTGCCGCCCGGGACCCGGCTGCCGGACGGGGCGCTGCCGATCACCGCGTGGGAGTCGCCGCGCTGGGCGGACGCGACGCCCCCGGACGGCCGGCCGTGGCCGATCGACCGGTTCGAGCCGTCCGAGCTGGTGCGCCGGGACGGGCTCGTGGCGTTCGCCCGGTCCCGGGCCGACCGGCTCGCCGCGTTCTTCGCCGACCTGCGCACGCTCGCCGAGGGCAGCGACGTCCGGCAGATCGTGCTCGTGGAGCGGGACAGCGCGGACGTGGCCCAGTGGATCGCGCTGGCCTGCACGGTCCTGCCGCGCGAGCAGGCCCACCGGCTGACCTTCACGACGTACACCCGGCGGCCGCAGCAGGCCCGCCAGCAGATCGTCGGGGCGCTGCCCTCGTCGGAGCCGGTCGGGCACGACCACCGGTTCCGGGTGCACGACCACACCGGGCGGTCCGCCGCGGAGCCCGTGACGGACGTCTGGGCCGATGTGTGCGCGCGGGTCTGGGCGGCCGGGCGGCCGGAGCTGTTCCGGGACACCGCCCGCGCCGCCCGGGACACCGCCGACGTGGTCGGTCCCCTCGCCGCGACCGCGCTCGCCGAGGGCATCGCCCTGCGCCCGGCCGCCCGCGCGGCGGCGGCCCGCTGGGCCACGGAGCACGCCTTCGACCTGCCGGAGCCGGCCCTGACGGCCTTGCTCGGGGCGCTGGCGCAGGGGGCCGAGGACGAGGTCGGCGACGGTGCCGCGGACGACGAACCGGCCGCGCTGGCCGCCCTGTCGGCCCGGCTGGACGGGCAGGTGCCCACGGTCGTGTCGGCGCCGCTCGCCGCGCGGGTGCTGACCATGGCGGTGAGCGGGCGGGGCCCGGTCCCCGCGCCGGCCGCGGGGTCGCTGACCCCCGAGGTGCGGGCCGCGCTGGCCCGGGACCTCGCACCGGCCCTGCGGCACGGCATCGCCGACGCGACCGGGCCCGCCACCGGCCGGCCCCTGGCGCTGCTGCACATCGCCGACCTCCTCGACGTCGACTGCACGGACCTGCTGCCGGAGTTCGCGGGCCGGACCGCCCGGGAGCTGGTGAGCGAGCGGGAGCCGAGCGAGGCGGGCGGGACGGGCGACGGCCTCACGGGCGAGGCGGGCGACGGCCTCACGGGCGAGGCGGGCGACGGCCTCGCGGGCGGCGCGCTGCTCGACGCCGTCCACGGGCACCCCGCCCTGCGCGCGGCCCTGTTCGGGGCGCTGGACGCGCTCGCGGCGGCTCATCCGGCCGCCGTCGCGGGGCGGCTCGCCGGGTCGGGGCTGCCGGTGCAGCTGGACCCGGGCTTCCCGCACCTGCGGATGTGCGTGCTCGGCGCGGCGGCCGGCCGGTCCGGCGGTGACCGGCGTGCCCGGTTGCGTGCGGTGCTGCACACCGCCGGGGTCTCGCCGCACGCCGAACCGGCCGTGCTGCACACGGCGTTCCGTCTGGTGTGGCCCGACGAACCGCCCACCGGCGAGGAGGCGAGCCTGCTGCTGAACGAGCTGGGCTCGGACGCGCACCGGCTGGCCGGCACCCGGGACCTGCTGGTGGCCGCCGCGCTCGCCGCCCCGGCCGAGGACGCCGCCGTCCCGTCGCTCGCCGCCGACCTGCTGCGCTGCTTCACCGCGGAGCTGGCCCCGGCGCACCGGGCGCCGCTGCTCCTGCTGGAGTTCACGGCGCTGCTCGGCACCGACGGCGAGGGCGAGAACTGGGTGGAACGCGTGCGGACGCTGCGGGACGGCGCCGTCGAGCCGGTGTCGGAGCAGGTGACCCGGCGGGTGTACGACGCCGTCGCCCGGCGGCTGCTGACCGTGCCGGTACCGGAGAGCGAGCTGTACGCGCTCGCCCGCTCCGGTGACACGGCACTGCTGGCGGCCTACGAGCGGGCGGCGCGCGGCGCCACGGTGGCCGAGCGGCTGCGTACCGCGCCGTCGTACGTGGCCGCCCGTTTCTGTGACTGGAGCGCCTATCAGGACACCGACCCCGGCTGGGAGGCGACGCGCACGGCGCTGCTGGCCAAGGTGCTGCGGCCGGTGGTGCGGGCGCTGCCCGCCGAGGACCGGGCCGCCGTCGAGGAGGCCCTGCGGCGTACCGGCCGGGGCCGGCTGGACGCGTACCGCGCGTGGAACCGGCCCGGTGCCCTGGGCCGGCTGGCCGGCCGGCTGACCGGGCGCGGCCGGCGCGAGGACGGGCGGGCGCCCTGGCCCGGGGACGTCCGGCCACCCGCCGACGGAGGTGGCCGGTGAACGCCGCGAGCGGCGACCCGTACCTGCACATCGCGGTGCGGGTGCTGCTGGCGCTGTTCGCGTGGGCGGGCCTGGTCGCCGTCGCGGTGTGCCTTTTCCGGACGCTCTGGGAGTTCCTCGGGCGGGGTGTGCACGCGGTGTGGCGGGGGCTCGGGCCGTGGGAGTCGGGCCGGCTGGACCCGCGCCTGCCCGGCGTCGCCGGAGGGGAGCCCGCCCAGCTGGCCTACTGGTGGCGGCAGTCGTGGGCGGACGCGGCGTCCGCGAGCCGGGACGGCATGCGGATGCTCTGGCGGGCGTTCCGCGATCCCTGGCTGGACCGGATCGTACGGAACCTGTTCCGCGGCCGGCGCCCCCGGGGCCGCTGGGTGCGGGTGCCGCTCGGCCGGTTTCTGCTGGTCGCCCTGATCGCCCCCGGTACGGCGGCGGGCGCGCTGGTCGGCGCGGTGCTCGCCACCGTGCTGCTCGGCTGGGCCCTGCTGGTCCTGGCGCTGCTGCTGGGTGTGGTGTGGCTCGGCTGGGCGGCGAGCGTGCCGCTGCTACGCGGGGTGGAGCGGGGCTGGGCGCTGCTGCGCGGCCTGCGCGTCACCTGCCCCCACCCCGGCTGCTACGCGCCGGTGCCGCTGGCCCTGCACCCCTGCCCCGACTGCCCGGCCCGCCATGCCGAGCTGCGGCCGGGACGGTACGGCGCCCTGTGGCACGTGTGCGGCTGCGGGCGCCGGCTGCCGGCCACCCGGCTCACCGGGCGGGGCAGGCTGTCCGCGCTGTGCCCGGCGTGCGAGCAGATCCTGCCGGAGGCGGTGGCCACCACCCGGGTGGTGCACACGCCGCTGGTCGGCGGCACCTCCTCCGGCAAGACGATGCTGATGGCGGCCATGGTGGAGGGGCTGCACTCCTGGGCCCGGGAGGGCGAACTGCGCATCGAGTACGCGTCGGCGGCCGACCAGCGCTCCCACACCGGGGTCAGCCGGCAGCTGCACCGGTCCGGGTGGGCGCACGCCACCACCGGCGGGCCGCCCCGCGCCCTGATGCTCACCGTGTCCCGGGGCCGCAGACGGCGGCTGCTGTACCTGTACGACCCGATGGGCGAGTCGGTCAGCGAGGCCGAACGGGTCCGGGCCCAGCGGTACCTGGCGCACGCGGACGGGGTCGTCCTGGTCGCCGACGTGCTCGCCGATCCCACGGTGCGCGCCCGGCTCGGCCCGGCCGACGCCGAGCGGGCGGAGCGGGCCCGGCCCTCGGCGCAGGGCCCGCGGACCACGTACGAGCGGCTGACCGGCGAACTGGCCGCGCTGACCGGACGCCGGCGGCGGCTGCCGGTGGCGGCGGTCATCACCAAGCGGGACGCGCTGGACCAGCTGACCTCGCTGCCGAAGCCGGGCGCCCGGATCGACGACTGGCTCGGCGACATCGGCTTGGGCGCCCTGGTGCGGGCCCTCGGCCACGACTTCCGCACGGCCCGCTACTGGGCCGTCAGCGCCCACGCGGCCACCGGCACCGGGCCGTTGGAGAGCGAGCAGCGGCGGGCCGCCGAGCCGGTGCTGTGGCTGCTCGCGGCCACCGGGCTGCGCACCGGTCCGCTGACCGGGCGGGCCGGTGGCGGGGCGGGCCGGGTGCCGTGGCCCCGGCGGCGGACGGACGACGGCGGGGAAGGCGGGTACAGCCCGGCATGAACCATGTGACTCCGCCCGTCGGCCGGGCCCGGCGGGCGATGGCGGGACTGTTCGTCACCGCCCTGCTCCTGGCGGCGGCAGCCCTGCCCTTCGGGGCCTGGCTGCTCCTGCCCCACCCCTGACAAACCGCTTGGACACGAAAGGAATTGCGGCGTGAGTGACATTCCCGGCGGGCCGATGGCCAACCGGCCGGTCCACTTCATCTGGCTGCTCGACTGCTCGTACTCGATGCAGGGCGAGAAGATCGCCAAGCTCAACTACGCGATCAGAGAAGCCGTTCCGGAGATGCGGTCGGTGGCCCACGACAACCCCGCGGCCCAACTCCTGTTGCGCACGGTCACCTTCTCCACCACCGCGCAGTGGCACCACCAGACCCCCGTCCCCGTGGACGACTTCACCTGGCAGGACGTCCAGGTCGACGGCATGACCAACCTCGGTGAGGCGCTGCACCTGGTCGCGCGGGAGCTGCAGACCCCGCCGATGCCGCAGCGCGCGCTGAAGCCGGTGCTGGCGCTGGTCTCCGACGGCGTGCCCACCGACGACTGGAAGGCGGGCCTGAAGGCCGTGGACGCCACCCCCTGGGGCCGCAAGGCGGTCCGGGTGGCCATCGCGATCGGCACGGACGCGGACCGCGGGGTGCTCCAGGAGTTCCTCGGCAACCCGGAGCTGCAGCCGCTGGACGCCAACAGCCCCAAGCAGCTGGCGGCGGCCATCCGCTGGGCGTCGACGGCGGCGGTGAAGGCGGCGTCCCAGCCGGTCGCCGGCGAGGGCTCCGGGCCGAACATGGCGAAACAGCCGTACGCGCCGCCGGTGCTGGACGACGACGATGACGACGACGTGTGGTGACGCTCGGGGTGCGACGGTGGGAGACGCTGGCCGGCACCGTCCAGGGGGTCAACAAGCGGCGCAACCAGGACTGGCACGAATGCCGGGGCACCGGCTCCGCGGCGGATCCCCTGGTCCTGGCCGTGGCCGACGGGCACGGCTCGGCGGTGCACGCGCGCAGCGAGCTGGGCGCGCGGTTCGCCGTGGACCGGTTCGTGTCCCTGGCCGCCCACTTCGGCCGGGTGGCGCACGACTGCCATGAGCCGGGGCGGCTGGCGCGGCTGATGACGTACGCCCGGGACGACTTCCCGCGTGCCCTGGTGCACGAGTGGCGGCAGGCGGCCCTCGGCCACTGGGACCGGAACCGCCCGGTGGTGGAGGAGGCCGCCCGGGAGCCGGGGCCCGAGGAGAAGCTGGTCCTCTACGGCACCACGCTGATCGGCGCGGTGCTCACGCCGTGGCTGTTCGTGGCCTGGCAGCTCGGCGACGGGGACCTCGCGGTGGTCGAGCACGACGGCACGCTGATCCGGCCGCTGGCGCCCGCCGTGGAGGACCTGGGCGACGAGACCGAGTCGCTGTGCGGGCGGGAGGCGTGGCGGTCGATGCGGATGCACTGGGCGCCGGTGTTCGAGGAGGCGCGGGCGCCACGGCTGGTCGTGCTCTCCACGGACGGCCTCTCGAAGAGCTTCGCGTCAGCCGACGGCTACCCCGAATTCGTCACGGGCCTGTCCGCCCGCCTCACCGAGGAGGGCACCACGAACGTCCGCGACTCCTTGCCCACCTGGCTCACCCAGGCCTCCCACTACTCGGGCGACGACACGACGCTGACGGCGGCGGTACGGGTGGGGGAGGGTGCGGGGGACCCGGTGGATCCGGATCCGGGAGATCCGGGGGAGGCTCCGGTGGGTCCAGGAGAGGCATTGGTGGATCCGGGAGAGGCTTCGGTCCCGGCGAGCGCTGCGGCACCGGCAGGCGATTCCGCGTCGGTGGGCGCACGGACACCACCCCCCGGTCCGGTCGGGAACGGTGTGGACATGGAGAGGAACACGGAGACGTAGATGAGCGGCATGCTCGATGGCGGGGTGCGCCTCGCGGCGGAGAACGGTGACGATGTCGAGATCCTCGACTTCCTCGGCGCGGGCGGCCAGGGCGAGGTGTACCGGGTGCGGACGCCGGACGGGGAACGGGCCCTGAAGTGGTACTACCCGACCTGCGCGACCGCCGAGCAGGAGGCGATCGTACGGGAGCTGGTGACCCGGGACTTCGCGGACGACCGGTTCCTGTGGCCGGAGGCCTTCGTGCCGGCGCACCGCGGCTCGTTCGGCTATCTGATGGGGCTGCGCCCGGACCGCTACAAGGGTCTTCCGGCGCTGTTCCGGCGGCAGTTGCGCACCAGCCCGCGCGCGCTGCTGACGGCCTGCCTGTACACGGTGGAGGCGTACCAGGCGCTGCACTCGCGGGGCATCGCCTACCGGGACATCTCCTGGGGCAACATCTTCTTCGACCCGGACACCGGTGACGTCCTGGTCTGCGACAACGACAACGCGGTGGTGGAGGGCGACGCCAGCGGCATCTCGGGGACCATGGAGTTCATGGCGCCGGAGCTGGTGCGCGGGGATCCGGGTGCGCGCCCGGGCACCCAGTCCGACCTCCACTCGCTCGCCGTACTGCTGTTCATGCTGCTGATGAACCATCATCCGCTCAAGGGCAGGCGGGAGTTGGGAATTCATTGCCTGGACGAGGCTGCTGAGCGCAAGTTGTACGGCAAGAGCCCGCTGTTCGTGTTCGACCCGGCGGACGACGCCAACGAGCCCGACCCGATGGAGCACGCGACGGTGCTGGCCACCTGGGACGCGGCGGCGGAGAAGCTGCGGGACCTGTTCCGGCGCTCGTTCACGATCGGGCTGCGCGATCCGGCGGCCCGGGTACGGGAGTCGGAGTGGCGCGACGCGCTGCGGGCGGTGCTGGACGCGGTGGTCGAGTGCGCCTCGTGCGGGCGGCAGAACATGACCGAGCCGGGCGAGAACCCGCCGCCCCGGGACTGCTGGGGGTGCGGGGACCGGCTGGTGCTGCCGCCGAGGCTGACGGTGACCACTCCCCCGCCCCGCACCGAGCACCACATCCGGCTGCGCCGCGGGGCCCGGGTGCAGGACCACCATCTGCTGCCGGAGCCGGCGCGGCACGACTGTTCGGATGCGGCGCTCGTGGCGGAGCTGGTCGAACACCCCAAGAAACCGGGGCGGTTCGGGCTGGCCAACCGCTCGCGGCAGACCTGGGCGGGTACCCGCACGGACGGCACCGTGCAGCAGGTCGAGCCCGGTCAGACGGTGCCGCTGCGCTCGGGTCTCGACCTGGACCTGGGCGGCGGCGTACGGGCGGTGGTGCGGGCGCGGTAGCCCACGGGGCCCCGCGGTGGCGGGGCCCCGGCCACTCGCCCTGGCTGCCTACAGGCCCATGGCGTGCAGGAGTTGCTGGGTGAAGGTGAGGCTGGCGGTGCCGGCCGACGCTCCGATGGCGATCGTCTCCAGCGCGGAGCGGATCTTGCCCCGGTTGGGCGGCAGACCGTCCTCGGCGGACAGTGCCAGTTCGCCCTGGATGATCTCCCCGCTGCGCACGAGTCCCGGGTACTCGGCGTGCAGCGCCTCGGCGAGCCGGTCGGCGACCTGCATCAGGGTCGCCAGGTCCGGGGTGGACTGGTTGATCTGGATCTGGCCGTGGTCACCGAAGTTGGCCGGGCCGTTGACGTTTCCGAAGTTGTAAGTACTCATGTCCTGTCCTTGCTCGCGAGCATGACGAGCCGTCAAATGACTGGGGTCTCATGGCTTCGGCGCGGGCTGGCCGGATCCCGCGGGTCCGGGCGCGCCCTGGGCTCCCGGACCGCCGTGGGGTCCGGGGCCCTGCTGCCCGCCCAGGAGGACCGTCCCGTGGGCGCCGAAGTTGCTGGGACCGCTGACGTTACCGATGTTGTACGTCTGTGTGTTGATGACCTGGACGGCCTTGTCGAAGGAGCTGGTGTCGATGTTGTGGTCCCGCAGAAACCGTTCTGTCGCGGTCAGCACGCCCTGCTGGAGCCGGAACAGGAAGTCCTGCGCGTCGATGCGGTCGGCGTAGCCGGCCTCGTCCCACGCGCCGAGGTCCTCGCGCAGGCTGCCGGTGGCGCCGTAGTCGTGCCGGACGTGCTGTTTGGTGATCGCCCGGCGGGTCTTGGCCAGCGCCCGTGCGTGGTCGCGTTCCCAGCGGCGGCGCCGGAGTATGCGGCCGAGGGCTCCGCGCAGTTCGGGGCCGGTGCGCCGGGTGGCGTACCGGACGAGGTCCCACCAGCGTTCGAAGGGGGCCACCGGCAGCCGGTCGACGCGGTAGAAGCGGCCGTCCAGCGGCGGTATCGCGTAGGCGGCCACCTCCCAGGTGAGGCTGGGCGGCTGGAGTATGGCCCGCAGGTACATGGAGACGACGAGCCGGCCGCCCTCGCCGATGCGCTCCAGGCACAGGTGGGTGCGCATGCCGGCGCCCGGTGTCCGCAGGCCGGCCTGCACCAACTGGCTGGGTATCTGGGCGCCGGGCCGCCGGGTGCGGTCGGGGACCAGCTCGGCGATGAGGTGGGCGTTGCTGCCGAGGACGTAGAGCCGGTTCCTGGCCCGCAGTCCCTGCAGGCCGGAGATGCCCTCCATGTGGCGGGCCACGTACGTGTGCAGGTCGATGACGTCGAACGGGCGCAGCGGGAGTTTTCCGCCGCCCGGGGCGTCAGCGGGCCTGCTGATGTCGATGGGCTGCCAGACGACCTCCTTGATCTTCTCGCCGCTGCCGACGAACGGCTTGGTGTAGGCGGCCTCGTCGGCGTAGGGCAGGACGTTGGCGCGCTTCAGCTCGTGCAGCGCGGCCTCGGCCGCGGGTTCCACGGGGGGTGCCGTCTGTTCGGGCTTCGCCCCGGCGAGGAACACCTCCCGTGCCGTGTCACGGCTCTTGGCCTCGTGGTGGCGGACCAGGGCCCAGGCGCTCGCGCATACGCCGAGAGGGCCGAAAATCGCCACCCATCCGAGTGACCGGTGTCCGTTGACCAGGCCCCAGAGCCCGACGAGAAGGGCGATGGGTAAGGCCGCCTGGAGGCAGGCGAGCCGGCGGTCGAGACCGGCGCGGCGGCGGGTGGCCACGCGCGCGTGGCGAGCGAGGGCGACGAAGTTGATGCCGAGGCTCAGCCCGAGGGCGTTCAGCCGGTCGCCGGTGAGCATCCGGTCGACGTAGAGGGCGAAGTCGTCGTCGAGGTGCGCGGAGGCGCTCAGGCGCCGGGTCACTCCGTCCTTGCGGTACTGCGGCAACGACGGCAATGGTCTGCCCGTCATGCTCATCCGTCCCCCTCATGCCGTCCGCGCGCTTCACCCTAGGGACAACCCGGCGCGTCTGTCGCGCGGTTCGGTGAGCCTGGCCATCCGGGGGGCCGGCGTGTGGTATCGGCCGCCGCGGTCCGGCGTTCCCCTGTGACGTCGGACCGCGGTGGCGTCTCGTTCTGCGTCCGCCGCGGCCCCGGTGTCACAGCTGGACGCGCCAACTGCCCACCGAGGGTCGCTTATCGGCCAATCTCCGGGCCGTACCGATCCCGGTGCCGCGCGGGCGTTCCGGCTCGGCCACGACGTCGAGCCGGGCGCCCGCGCCGAACGTGAGGGCAGCCAGTCGGTGAGGTGGGCGACGGCCGCGAGGTGCGGCCCGGTCCGCCTCGAACCGTGCGGCCGGCCGCTGCCCGGTACCCGCCGTGAAGCCGGCCGCCCCGTGCCCTCGTCGTCCCCCCGTGCGCTACCCGTCGTACCCCTGCGCACTGGCCGCCGGTGATCACCGACGCCGTACCGGCCGGAGGATCAACCGCCGTTCCGTACCGCCTCGTCGGCCAGCCGGTCCAGTTCGGCGAGCGGCAGTGAGCCGGCTGCCCTGCCCTCCCGCGCGAACCGGTTCGCGAGGCGCTGCAGCAGTGCGTTGAGCGGGGTCGGTACGCCGTGCAGCCGGCCGAGCAGGACGATCTCGCCGTTGAGGTAGTCCGCCTCTATCGTGCCGGTGCCGCGGACGAGGGACTGCCAGGAGGAACCGCCGCCGCGCGGGGCCCCGTCCAGCGGGACCAGGGTGACCTTGTCGCCGCGGGCCGCCTGCTGCTCGGCCGTGCTCGCGTACGGGATCCCGGCGGCGTCGAGCACGGCCTCCCCCTCGGCCCGTACGCGCGCGAACAGGGCCTGGGCCTCGTCGCTCGCCAGGGGTCCGCTGACCGCTTCGAGGGCGTTGCCGAGGTTCCCGAGCAGCTTGGCGTACTGCCAGCGGGCCACGTCGGGCACGACGGGCGCCTCGAAGTGCGCGTCCGCGAGGTCGGCGGCGATCCGGCGGGCGGTGTCGTCGGTGCCGTGCGGGGCGCGGCCGAGGTGCAGGACGCCGGTGAGCGGGGTGCCGGCGGCGGAGACGACGCCGGGTTCCACGAAGGTGGACGGCAGCCAGACGCAGACGCCGTACACCTGCCGGAAGCGGCGCAGCGCGAGACGGCCGCTCTCCACGCCGTTCTGCAGGCAGACGAGCGGCAGCTGTTCGGCCGCCGTGCCGCCGCCCTCCACGGGTATGCCGGCCCAGGTCTCCAGGGCGGCCACGGTGTCCTGGGTCTTCACGGCGAGGACGAGGACGTCGTCGGCGCGCAGTGCGCCGAGCGGCTCCGGCCCGTCGACGGCGGGCAGCCGGTACGTCAACTCCCCCTGGGGGACCCGCAGGCGCAGCCCGTGCTCGCGGAGGGCGGCCAGGTGCCGGCCGCGGGCGACCAGGACGACGTCGCGCCCGGCCTGGGCGAGCCGGCCGCCGACGGCGCCGCCGACCGCCCCGGCTCCGATGATGATGTAGCGCATGGCCGAGAGCCTCGCACACACGTCGGAACGCGCCGCATCCCCGGTGCCCTGACGTGCGGCCGTCGTGCCCCGTGGGGGCGGGCACGACGGCCGCGCCCGCGCGCGGGGCGGGCTGCGCGAAACTCTGGCCGATCACCGGGGGCCCGGGCAACCTCTACACGCACCTGTGACTTGTTCGACAAGGTTTCGCAACCCCGAGAGGCACCCCCGAGAACCGGCCATAGATGTAAGGGGCCACAGTCCTCCCCAGCGATGATCCGAACTTCGCACACTTCACCGGGCAGTACGACGAGATGTCTTTATCCGGCCCCTACTGTCGAACCCGAGCAAGTGAAGACGTGGCGGCTGGGGGCCGTCACCGCACACGAGGGGGAAGACCCGTCATGGGGAACACAAAGGTGCGGGGGCTGGCCGCCCGTGCCGGCGGCTGGAGCGCCCGGCACCGCTGGGCGGCCGTCGGCATATGGGTGCTGTTCGTCGTCCTGGCGATGGGGCTCGGCTCGGCGGCGGGCCGGGCCGACGTGGACCAGGGCGACCAGCTGAAGGGCGAGACACACACCGCCGCGAAGATCATCGACGACGCCGGGATCAAGGAGCCGGCCTCGGAGACCGTCCTGATCCAGGCCAAGGGCAGCGCGGTCAAGGCCACCGGCGGCGAGTTCCGCGCGGCCGTCGCCGATGTCGTCGAGGCCGTCGAAGGCACCGGGAAGGTCACCGGTGTGACCTCGCCGTACGACACGCACACCATCTCCCGCGACGGCCGCAGCGCGCTGGTCCAGTTCGATCTGCGCGGTGACGCGGAGACGGCCGCCGACCGGATCGAGCCGGTGCTGGACGCCGTCGCCGGGGTGCAGAAGAAGCACGACTCGCTGCGGATCGAGGAGATCGGCGGCGCCAGCATGCAGAAGCAGTACAAGGACGCCTTCGGGGACGACTTCCAGCAGGCCGAGTACTCGGCGGTGCCGGTGGCGCTCGGCATCCTGCTGATCGCGTTCGGCGCGCTGGTGGCCGCGCTGCTGCCGGTGGCCCTGGCGATCACCGCGATCATGGCGACGATGGGCCTGATGGGCCTGGTCAGCCACCTCCAGCCGATGAGCGACACCGCCAGCTCCGTGATGCTGCTGGTCGGTATGGCCGTCGGCGTCGACTACTGCCTGTTCTACCTGCGCCGCGAGCGCGAGGAGCGGGCGGCCGGCCGGGACGCGGGCACCGCCCTCCGGATCGCCGCCGCGACCAGCGGCCGGGCGATCATCGTCTCCGGTGTCACGGTGTGCGTGGCGATGGCGGGCATGCTGTTCACCGGGCTCGCCGAGTTCGAGGCGATGGGCCTGGCCTCGCTGATGGTGGTGGCGGTCGCCATGGTCGGCTCGGTGACCGTGCTGCCCGCGCTGCTGTCGCTGCTCGGCGAGCGCGTCGAGAAGGGCCGCCTCCCGTTCCTGGGCCGCCGGCGGCGCAGGCAGGGCGCGGACTCGGGAAGCCGGTTCTGGACCGCTGTGCTGCGGGGCGTGCTGGCCAAGCCGCTGATCTCGGTCGTCGTCGCGGCGGGCGCGCTGCTGGCGATCGCCGCGCCCGCGCTCGGCATGAAGACCCAGCAGCTCACCCTGGACCAGGAGTTCGGCGACTCGCTGCCCATCGTGCAGACGTACAACCGGATCAACGACGCCTTCCCGGGCGGCAGCGAGCCGGCTCAGGTCGTCGTCAAGGCCAAGGACATCAACTCCCCCGAAGTGCGCCGGGCACTGGCCGACTTCAAGAAGCAGGCGGTCGCCTCGGGCGCCTCGCGCGGCCCGGTCGACATCAAGCTGTACGACGCGCAGAACGTGGCGCTGGTCTCCGTGCCGCTGGTCGGCGGCTCCGACCTGGACGAGGCGACGAAGAGCCTGCAGAAGCTGCGCGACGAGGTCCGGCCGGCCACGCTCGGCAAGGCCGACGGCGTACAGGCGCCGGTCACCGGGCAGGTCGCCGGCAACCATGACTTCAACGACCAGCTGATGGGCTCGGTCCTGCCGGTCTTCGCGTTCGTGGTCGTCTTCGCCTTCCTGCTGATGCTGCTGTCGTTCCGCTCGCTGACCGTCGCGATCACGTCGATCGTGCTCAACCTGCTGTCGGTGGCCGCCGCCTACGGCATCCTCGTCGCCGTCTTCCAGCACGGCTGGGGCGCCTCGCTGGTGGGCGCGGAGGGCGTCGGTGCGATCGTCACCTGGCTGCCGCTGTTCCTCTTCGTGATCCTGTTCGGGCTGTCGATGGACTACCACGTCTTCGTGGTCTCCCGGATCCGCGAGGCCCGGATGCGGGGCCGTACGACGAAGGACGCGATCCGGCACGGCGTGGTCACCACGGCCGGGGTGGTCACCAGCGCCGCGGTCATCATGGTCGCCGTGTTCGCCATCTTCGGCACGCTGTCCATGCAGTCCATGAAGCAGATGGGCGTGGGCCTGGCCGCGGCGGTCCTGATCGACGCCACGATCATCCGCGGGGTGCTGCTGCCGGCGGTGATGGCGCTGCTCGGCGAGCGCAACTGGTACCTGCCGAAGTGGCTGCACCGGCTGCCGGACCTCACGCACGACGAGGCGCCGGAACCGGCCGCGCCGCCGGTGCCGGACCGGGGCGAGCGGCTGACTGTCTGATTCCGCCCGTTGACGCAGGGCCCGTTGGTTCCCGGGGGAACCAACGGGCCCTGTGCCGTCCTCTGGTTGTCCGGACACGTACACCGAGCACGGGGGAGGAACCACATGGACCGGCGGAATCTGCTGAAGGGCGCCCTGGCGGTGCCCGCGGCCGGGCTGCTGACCGCGGCGCCCGCGCACGCGGCTGGGGCGGCGGCGCCTCCGGCGTTCGACGTGCTCATCGGGGACGTGAACTCCGGGAAGGTCTTTCTCTTCGACCGCAACAAGCCGTTCACCGACGCCCACATCAAGTGGCAGCTGAACCCGGTGGGTTCGGGCCATCCGATGGAGCACCGCTTCCGTGACACGAACGGCGACGGACAGATCCTGCTGGCCGTGACCGGCACCCCGAGCAGCGGGACGGCGAGCATCTACCGGCGCCGGGACAAGAAGCTGCTGTGGTCCGCGGACATCCCCAACTACCCGCACTCCATCGAGCGGGCCCGCGGCACCGGTGTCGTCGTGGTCGCCGGGCGCAGCAAGGGGCCGGGCGGCGGTGAGGCCAAGGGCGGCAGCCTGCACGTCTTCCGGCCCACCGGCAGCCACAGCGGCTCGCTGGTCCGCGCGGGCTCGCCGATCCCCTTCGACCAGGCGCACGGCCTGCTGTGGGACCCGCAGCTGGAGCGGATGTGGGCGGCGGGCGGCTCGGTGCTGAAGGCGTACCGGATCGTGACGACCGCGAACTCGGCCAAGCTGGTGGAGGACACCGATCGCCGGCTCACCGGCTTCCACCACCCGCACGACCTGCAGCCGGACTACCAGCAGCCCGGCCGCCTCCTGGTCACCGACACCAACGGCGTCTACGCGGTCGACAAGTCGACGATGACGCCGACCACCCTGCACACCCGCAAGCTGGTCAAGTCGTATGTGCGCCACTCCTCCGGCGAGCAGATGTGGACGGGCGCGGTGCCGGGCGGCAACGACTTCGGGACGAAGTACGTCCACTTCAACGTGAGCGGGGTGCCCCGGGCCCGGGAGGGGGCGGTGATCTACAAGGCCCGGCTCGACACCACCGCCTACCTCTGACGGCCGCCTAGGCCCTGTCGGGCAGTTCGGCCTCGATGAGGTCGGCCGCCCGGCGGGTGCCGCCCTCCTGGGCCATCTCGGCCCGGACCTCCTTGAGCCGGCGCGTGACCTCCGGGTCGTCCACCAGGGCGAGGGCGGCCTCGCGGAGGCGCTCGGCGGTGGCCTCCTCGGCGGGCAGGTGCCGGGCGACACCGAGCCCCTGGAGCATGTCGGCGTTGCCGAACTGGTCGACGGCCTGCGGTACGGCGATCATCGGCGTGGCGGTGGCCAGCCCCTCCTGGCTGCCGCCGGCGCCCGCGTGCGTGACGAACAGGTCGGCCTGGCGCAGGATCGCCAGCTGCGGCACCCAGTCGCGCACTTCGACGCCGGCCGGTACGTCGCCCAGCTCGGCGCGGGTCACATGCCGGCCGACCTGGAGGACGAGGTGCCAGCCGGGCAGGTCGGCGAAGGCGCGCACGCACTCCCGGTAGAACGCGGGCTGCCTGGTGAAGGCCGAGCCGAGCGACACCAGGACGACCTTCTCGGCCCCGGCGGGCCGCTGCCAGTCGCCCTGGTCGGCGCGGTCGCCCTGGCAGGCTCCGACGAAGGTGTGGACGCGTTCGTCCACCCGGTCGGCGTGCGGCTGGAGCGCCTTCGGGATAAGCACCAGGGAGCGCGGCGGGCGGCCGGCGAAGGAGTCCGGGTGCTCGGTGATCCCGTTCTCCGCCAGCCACGCCTCGAACCGGGCGTAGTAGGCCTGGCCGCGCTCGGTCTGCCGCGGCTCCTTCCACATCGGCTCGGCCACCTCCTCCTCGTAGCCCTCCCAGGCGACGAGGTTCGGGGAGAGGGAGATCGCCGGGACGCCCCAGCGGCGGGCGAGGACGCGGGCCGGGTAGGAGGCGATGTCGTGCAGGACGAGGTCGGGGGTGTCGCCCGCGTAGGCCTCTATCAGCTGCGGGAGTGCCTGGATCGCGTCGGCCAGGAACGGCTCCACGTTGTCCAGCAGGGTGGTCCCCCAGGCCTCCGGGTCGGCGTCGGGGCCGGGCAGGGTGGAGGTGTAGGGCACGGGCCGGGCCCCGGTGGCGGCCACCTTCTCGGCGAAGACCGGCGGAATGGCGTACGTGACCCGGTGGCCCCGGGCGACGAGTTCCCGGATCACCTCCAGGCTGGGGTTCACATGGCCGTGCGCGGCGATCGAGAACATGGCGATATGGGCGGGTGCGGTCTTGTGCGCGGTCATGAGCACGAGACTAAACAAGACGATACGTCTCGTCTAATCGATTTCCCGTGCCGTACGCCCCGATTCGCGTTGCCGGTCGCTCAGCGCTGGTAGCGCGCCAGCACCAGGTTGCCGTCCCGTTCCAGGCGGCGGCGCAGCTCGGCGAGGCCGATCGCGCCGCTGTAGTACTCCTGGTAGGCCGGGGTGGCCACCTTGTCCTTCCACTCCGGGTAGCCGCGCACGGACTGCGCGGGCGCCGGGCGGAGCCGGGTCGCGAGGGCGGTGCCGGTGGCCCAGCCGTTCTCGGCGGTGTGCAGGGCCGGGTCCCGCAGCGCCTGGGTGCCGGTGGGCAGCATCCAGTCGCCGAGGGCGAGGCGGACCGTGTTCTTCGGCCGCAGCAGGAAGTCGATGAACGCGACCGCCTCCCTCTTGTGCGGGCAGTCGGCGGAGACGGACAGGGTCTGCGGGCTGACGCCCTGGGTGAGCCCGTCGGCGCCCGCCGGGGCCGGCAGCACCTCCCAGCGGAAGCCCTCGGGGGCCTGCTGCACGATCTGCTGGCGGTAGGAGAAGCCCAGCGGGACCATCGCGTACCGCCCGGCGAAGAAGCCGGGCAGGGTGTCCGAGCCCCCGCTGCCGAGCGTCGACGCGGGGGCACTGCGGTCGACCGCGATCTGGTCGTGGACGGTGCTCGGCACGACCGCGTCGCCGGCCGTGAACCGCACGGTGACCTTGCCGTCCGCACCTCGGTGGAAGAGCCGCCCGCCCGCCGACAGGGACAGGTTGAGCGTGGCGGAGACGGGCTCCTTCAGCGGCCAGGCCACGCCGTACGTCCCCGGTCCGCTGAGCTTCTTGGCGACCTGCCGGAACTCCGCCCAGGTCCAGGGGTGTTCCGGCGTCGGTATGCGCACCTTCGCCGCGCGCAGCCGGCGGGCGTCGGCGATCAGCACCCGGGGCTCCTGGAGGAACGGCACGCCGTAGACACCGCGCCCGAACGTGGCCGTCTGCCAGCTGGTCCGCGGGATGTCGGACCTGAGCCGCGCGGGCAGCAGTCCGGTGAGGTCGGTGAGGTAGCCGCCGTAGGCGAAGTCGGCCAGGTCGTCGGAGGCGTCATGGATGACGTCCGGGGCCTCACCGCCCTCGAAGGAGGTGAGCAGCTGGTCGTGCACGCTGTCCCAACTGCCCTGGACGTACTCGACCTTGACGTCCGGGTGGCTCGCGTTCCACTCCTTCACCAGCTCCTTGTTGGCGGCGACGGACTCCTGCTGCCAGGCCAGGGACTGGAAGCGCAGGGTGATCGGGCCGTCGCGGTGTCCCGGTGCCGAGCAGCCCGCGAGGAGCAGGAGGACGACGAGTGCCTTGGCGAGGGTGCGCATCAGCTCTTCACCGCCCCGGCGAGCAGGCCGCCCGTGATCCGCCGCTGGACCAGCGCGAAGACGGCCACGGAGGGCAGGGTGGCGAGGAACGCGGCGGCGGCGAGCGGGCCGAGGTCGGCCACGCCCTCGGCGCCGATGAAGTGGGTGAGGACGACCGGGAGGGTCTGTCTCTCCGGGCTCTTGAGCAGCACCAGCGCGAAGAAGAACTCGTTCCACGCGGTGACGAACGCGAACAGGGCGGTCGCCGCGATGCCGGGCGCGAGCAGCGGTGCCGTCACCGACACGAGTGTCCTGAGGCGCCCGGCTCCGTCGACGGCCGCCGCCTCCTCCAGCTCGGCGGGCACCGCCCGGACGTGGCCGACGAGCATCCACAGCGCGAACGGCAGCGCCCACACCACGTACACCAGCACCAGTCCGGTCAGCGAGTCGATCAGCCGCAGGTTCTTCAGCACCAGGAACAGCGGGATGATCACCAGCACGAAGGGGAACGCCTGGCTGACCACCACCCAGCCCGAGGCTGCCCGGGCCAGCCGGGTGCGGTGCCGGGCCATGACGTAGGCCATCGGGGTGGCGATCAGTACGGCGACGACGGCGGTGCCGAGCGCCACCAGCAGGGAGTTGAGGGCCGCGTGCGCCAGCGGCTGCTCGGCGAAGGCCTGCCGGACGTTGGCCAGGGTGGGGTGGCGCGGGATCCAGCTCGGGTGCAGGCTGCCCAGCTCGCGCGGGGACTTGAGCGCGGTGGACAGCAGCCACAGCAACGGGAAGGCCAGGAAGAGCAGATACGCGAGCAGGGCGGCGTACTGGCCGGCGCGTGCCGTTCGGCGGGTCCTCATGCCTCGTCACCGCCTCGCAGCCGTCCGGCCAGGAACACCGCGAGCAGGATCGAGACCACCGCGACGAGCACACAGCCCATCGCCGCGGCGTAGCCGAACTGGCCGTAGCGGAAGGCCTCTTCGTAGGCGAAGAGCATCGGCAGCCGGGTCTTTCCGCCGGGGCCGCCGCTCGTGAGCACATAGACCAGGGCGAAGGAGTTGAGGTTCCAGATGAGGTTGAGTGCGGTGATGGCGAGGGCCACCGGCCTCAGCGCGGGCCAGATGACCGTGCGGAAGCGGCGCCAGGCGCCCGCGCCGTCGACCGCGGCCGCCTCGTGGAGTTCACGCGGGACGTTCTGCAGTCCGGCGAGCAGGGCGACCGTGGTCTGCGGCAGGCCCGCCCAGACACCGACGACGATGACCGCGGGCAGCGCGGTGGCCAGGCCGCTCAGCCAGTCCCGGCCGGAGCCGAGGCCGAGGTCGCGCAGTGTCTCGTTGAGGACGCCCGCGTCCGGGTTGTAGACGAGCCGCCACATGATGCCGACGACGACCTCGGGCATCGCCCAGGGCACGATCGCGAGAGCGCGGGCCAGGCCGCGCAGGCGTAAGTCCTCGTTGAGCAGCAGGGCGAGGCCGAGCGCCAGCAGGAACTGGGGCACGGTCACGCCGATGGCCCAGACCAGTCCGATCCGGAACGATTCCCAGAAGAGGGTGTCGTGCAGCAGGTCCTGGAAGTTGAGGGTGCCGATCCAGCGGGTGGCGGCCGTCCGGCCGGACTGGGCGTCGGTGAAGGCCAGCAGGATGCCGTAGAGCAGCGGGCCGACGCTGAGCACGAGGATCGGGATGAGGGCGGGCAGGACCAGGAACCATGTGCCGCGATCGGCGATCCGGCGGCCGGCCCGCCGCCGCGTTCCCACCGCTGGAGTCCGCGCCTCGGCCACTGATGTCACGGAATCAGCCCCTTTGCCTGCTCCGGTTGGCGTGTTCATGGTCGTGAAGGCCCGGCACCTCGTCAAGGGACCGCGCACGGCGGCCGACCTGTGCGAATGCGAGACTGGCCGAGGACCGGACACACGGCACGGGACGAGGGCACGGAGGCACCAGGATGGACGAGGCACGCGCGCGGGACGTACTGGCCGCGGCGGGAGTGCTGCCGGGCCCGGCCCGGGACGCGCGGCTCCTGGCCCTCGGCGAGAACGCGGTGTTCGCGGCCGGCGACGTGGTGGTCAAGGTGGGCCGGGACGCCGAGCTGCTGCCGCGGGCCGAGCGCGAGCTGGCCATCGCCGGCTGGCTGGCCGAGGCGGACGTACCCGCCGTGCGGGCGGCCGAGCCGAAGCCGCTGCTGGTGGACGGCCACCCGGTGACCGTGTGGCACCGGCTGCCGGATCCGGTGCGGCCCGCCGGGCCACGGGACCTGGCCGGACTGCTGCGCAGGGTGCACGCCCTCCCCTCTCCCTCGTTCGCGTTGCCGCCCCGCGATCTGCTCGGCGGCGTGGAGCGCTGGCTGCGGCTCGCGGGCGACGCCGTCGACCCGGACGACGCGGCCTACCTGCGTGCGCGCCGCGACGGTTTCGCGGCTCGGGCGGCGGCGCTGACGCCGCGGCTGACGCCGGGGCCGATCCACGGCGACGCGCTGCCCCGCAATGTGCACGTCGGGCCGGACGGGCCGGTCCTGGTCGACCTGGAGACCTTCTCCGCCGATCTGCGCGAGCACGACCTGGTGGTCATGGCTCTCTCCCGCGACCGGTACGGGCTGCCCGCCGAGGCGTACGACTCCTTCACCGAGGCGTACGGGTGGGACGTACGCGAGTGGGAGGGCTGCGCCGTACTGCGGGGCGCCCGGGAAACGGCCAGTTGCGCATGGGTGGCCCAGCACGCCCCGGCCAACCCGAAGGCGCTGGCCGAGTTCCGCCGCCGGGTGGCGTCCCTGCGGGACGGGGACGAGACCGTGCGGTGGTATCCGTTCTGAGCGTGCCCGGTGTCTACGCCGGCTGGCCCTCGGTCAGCTCCCGGAGGGGCCACGTGCCGTCGATCACCGCGTCCGCCTCCCCCTTGCGCCGCAGGAACGCCTGGAAATCCGCCGCCCATTGCGCGTACCACTCGATCTGGCGGCGGTGCAGTTCCGCCGGGCCGAGGGAGGCGATCTTCGGGTGGCGGTCGGCTATCGCGGAGGCGAGCCGCGCCGCGGCGAGGGCGTCGGCCGTGGCGTCGTGGGCCGCGTCGAGGACTATGCCGTACTCGGCGCAGACCGCCTCCAGATTCCGCTTTCCGCGGCGGTAGCGGTCGACCCAGCGGTCGATGGTGTACGGGTCGATGACCGGGGCGGGCGGGGCGCCGCCCAGCCGGTCGGCGAGGGACGGCAGGCCGTGGCGCCGCAGCTCCGCGGAGAGCAGGGTGAGGTCGAAGGCCGCGTTGTAGGCGACGACCGGGACTCCCGCCGTCCAGTAGGACACCAGGACGTCCGCGATGGCGTCGGCCACCTGGTCGGCCGGGCGGCCCTCGGCCGCCGCGCGTTCGTTGCTGATCCCGTGCACCGCGACCGCGTCGGCCGGGATCTCCACGCCCGGATCGGCCAGCCAGTCCCGGCGCCCCATGGGCTCACCGGCCCTGACCTCGATCACGGCACCCGTGACGATGCGTGCCTCACGCGGATCGGTCCCGGTCGTCTCCAGGTCGAAGCCGATCAGCAGCTCCCGGTGCCAGCCCATGGGCGGCCCCCCTTCTTGGTGGTGCTTTCCCCCAGTGGCCTCCACCATCGCACGCGGCACTGACAATCCGAGGACAGCATTCCGCTTCCCGCGACCGACAGTTCAGGACACCGGGCGCGAATCAGCCCAAGCCAGCTCGAATTCCTCGCGATATGTCGGGAAGAGCCCAGCTTCGCCCACGTCGTCCGACTTGACCACCCGACTGCCGTTGCGCAGCACCAGGACCGGCGACTCCATGCCCCGCGCCCCGCGCAGATAGGACTGCACCACGGCGATGCCGTCGGCGCCGTCGCCGTCCACCAGGTAGGCGGTGAAGCGGGGCGTCTCGTCGTACACCTGGATCTCGAAGGCGCCCGGGTCGCGCAGCCGGGACCGCACCCGGCGCATGTGCAGGATGTTCATCTCGACCGAGCGGCTCAGCTCGCCCCGCTTCATCCCCAGCTCGCGCTCGCGGCGCTTGACCGAGCTGGAGGCCGGGTTGAGGAAGAGCAGCCGTACCCGGCAGCCGGACTCGGCGAGCCGGACCAGGCGCCGCCCGGAGAAGTTCTGCACCAGAAGGTTGAGGCCGATACCGATGGCGTCGAGCCGGCGGGCGCCGCCGAAGATGTCCTCGGCCGGGAACTGGCGCATGAGCCGCACCCGGTCCGGGTGGACGGCGACGACGTCCGCGTACCGGTCGCCGACCAGGTCCTCGACCGCGTCGACGGGCAGCCGGCGCGCCGAGGGCACGTCGCCGCCCGCGCCGAGCATCTCCAGCAGCCGGGCGGAGGCCCGCTCGGCCTGGCTCAGCACCGCCTCGGACAGGGCCCGGTTGCGGGAGACGACGTTGCGGGTCACCTCCAGCTCGTCCAGGGCCAGTTCGAGGTCCCGGCGTTCGTCGAAGTACGGCTCGAAGCACGGCCAGTGCTGCACCACCAGCTCGCGCAGCTGCGGCAGGGTGAGGAAGCTGAGCACGTTGTCGTCGGCCGGGTCGAGCAGGTAGCCCTTGCGGCGGCTGACCTCGCGGACGGCGACCGCGCGCTGCACCCACTCCTGCCCGGCCGGGCCGGCCGCGGCCACCACCCACTCGTCGCCGTGGACGGGTTCGTAGATGGGCCGCAGCACAGCGGCCACGACCGCGCGCAGCCGCTGTTCGACGAGGTTCAGCCAGATGTAGGCCCGGCCGGCCCGCTGAGCGCGGGTGCGCACCTCGCGCCAGGCGTCGGCGTCCCAGTCCAGCTCCGGCCCGATGGACCCCGCGTCCATCGGCCGGGCCAGGGACACCGCGCCGGGCGGGACGTCTGTGGAGTTCCCCTCGTGACCCTCGTCACCAGGAGGCAGCTCCAGCCCTCCCGAGCCCACCCGTGCACCGCCTTCCGCTCCCCCGGGCCTTTCCCGTCTCAACGATCAAGGAAGGGTACTCCGCGAGCGGTCGGCGGTGCAGCCGGATGGACAGGTCGGTTTCCCGAGTGCTCAGCTCAACTGCGCGGCTCCCAGTGGCCGTTCTCCCATGCCAGGTCCTTCGGAGTGAGCGGATTCATAGCCGTGACGTCGCGCGGGGCGATGGAGAAGCCCTGCCAGTGCACGGGCATGGGCTGCTGGTCCTCGTCCCGGGCGATGTGGTGGAAGCCGACGTTCATCCAGACCACGGGGTGGGTGAGGGCCTGGCCGCCCACCCACTTGTCGACGGACTTGGGGTGGCCGTCGCCGCACTTGAGGTTGTTGCTGGCGAACAGCTCGCACTTGTTGTACTCGGTCACGTACAGGTCGTGCTTGGTGAAGGCGCGGCCCGGGTACTTGGTGGTGGGCCCGGGGACCAGCTCGTACGAACGGGCGTGCCCGTCCTTGTTCTTGCCGGTCGCGCTGACCGCCCGCCACCAGCGGTAGGTCTTGTAGTCGCCCGCGAGTTCCTTGGCGATCTTGGTGCGGGTGGTCTTGGCGGTCGGTCCCTCCCGGCCCGAGGCGGGAGCCTTGACGACCGAGTCGTACTGCTCGACCTTGGTCTTCGACGAGCCGTCGAGGCCGAAGTCGAGCCGCCAGAACACGTTGTGGCTGTGGCTGGTGGCGTAGTCCCTGGCGCCCTTGCCGATGGGCCAGCCGCGGCCGTCCTGGGCGTTGTAGTCCTCGTAGGAGAGGCTGCCGGTCGCGCCGATGTTCATGTTGATCGTGCCGTCGTCCTGGAAGCGCCACTCGGTGATGTACTCGTACCAGCCGACCTGGTTGACCGTGTACACCAGCAGGTCCTTGCCCTGCTTCTGGTAGGTCTTGTCCGGCTGGAAGAGGTCGTGCATCCGGTAGGCGTGACCACGCGAACGGGTGGTCGTGCACAGGCCCTTGACGTTCGGGTGGCGCGGGTCCCCGTCCGGGACGCGGACGGTCTTGATGGTGCCGCCGGGGCACTCACCGGGCGCCAGTTCCTGCAGCTCCTGGGCGAAGTCCTGGCCCGTCAGGTCGTAGTACTCGTGCTTCCCGTCGTCGTACGGGACGTGGATCTGGCCGAGTCTCGCACTGTTGAGGACCTTGATCGGCTTGCTCTCGCCCTCGGGCTGGTAGGAGACGTTCTCCAGGACGAGGCCGGCCTTGCTGTCGTAGTGCCAGCACATCCGCCAGGTCGTGCCGGTGGAGAGCTTCTGTTCGATCGTGTAGGCGGCGCTGCAGCCGGGGGCCGCCGCGGGAGCGGTCTGCGGGCGGGCCGCGGCCGGGCCGGCGGTCGTCGTCGCGCCGGCGGCCAGCGCGGCCAGGGTCAGTCCGACGGCCGCGGTCTTGCGGGCGGCACGGCCGGCGGTTCGCGGCCGGGCGCCGCCGGGCTGGTGCTGTTCAGGCATGAAGAGCTGACTCCCTTGCCGGAGGTACGGGTGTGAAGGACGGGCGGCGGCGCGTCAGCCGCGGTCGAGGGCGGCGGCCTTGCGGGCGCTGAGGTCGATCACCAGGTCCCTGGTGTCGATCCACGGCCCGTTCAGGACCTTGGAGAACAGCCGCACGCACCGGTGCGCGCCGCACTTGTCGAGCACCGCGGGTTGGGCGCCCGGGGCGGCCTCGTAGATGCCACCGGTCAGCTGCAGCTGGTCCGGCGAGGTGAGTTCCTTGCCGGTGGCGTCCTTGTAGTCCGCCTTGAGGCCCGCGCCCAGCGGGTCCGCGATCAGTATCCGGGCCGCCTCCGCGTTCTCGGCGCGGCTCGGCGGCGGCTGGACGCCGTGCTGGGTGCCGGTCCGCTCGACCTTGCCGGTCTTCAGGTTGACGGTCCGGGTGACGAGTGTGTCGGTCTTGTAGTCGTAGAAGGTCACGTCGGCCCGCCGCGGCGCGTCCGGGTCGTCCGACTCGCCGTCCTCGGGTTCGGCGAGGTCGACGGTCAGCCGCTGCGCTCCGCGGCTTCCGTCGACGTCCCGGCCCGTGGCCGAAAGCTGTCCGGCGGCGGCGATCTTCTCGACCCGCCCGATCTCGTCGCCGGTCAGCGGGTCTCGGCCCGTGCCCTTCCGTGCCTCGGCGGGCGCCTGCTCGACGACGCCGGGCGGCGCGGCGCCGGGCTCCTGCCCGGCCTGCCCCGCGGCCCGGGTACCGCCGCCGGCGGCCCCTCCGGATTCGTCCGCGCCCGCCGTGCCCGGCAGAGTGACCGCGACCATGGCGGCGGTCCCCGCCGCCGCCAGAGCCGCACCGGTCAGTACTTTGCCCAGATGGCGGTGGACTGTGTCTCGCACATCTTCCCCCTACTCCCCCTGATCCCCGGGAGTACGTTTCTGCCCCGCTGCTTCGGCGCACGGCGGGTACCAGAACCGCCGTGCGCACTGGTCGCTGGGTAAGAGGCGCGTAAGCCACGGGAGGTTGCGTCACTTTCGGACGAGACGCGGGGCCGACGCGGCCCCAGCCGGACGGCACACCTGGGAGAGTCGTATCCATGCAGGTCTGGCCTGGAGAGGCGTATCCGCTCGGCGCCACCTATGACGGCGCCGGAACCAACTTCGCGGTCTTCACGGAGGCCGCGGACCGAGTAGAGCTGTGTCTGCTGCACGACGACGGCTCGGAGACGGCGGTGGAACTGCGCGAGAGCGACGCGTTCGTGCGGCACGCGTACGTGCCGGGCGTGATGCCCGGACAGCGCTACGGCTTCCGTGTGCACGGCCCGTACGACCCCGCGCGCGGGCTGCGCTGCAACTCGGCGAAGCTGCTGCTCGACCCGTACGCGAAGGCGATCAGCGGCTCGATCCGATGGGGCGAGGAGGTGTACGGCTACCACTTCGACGCGCCCGACCGGCGCAACGACCTGGACTCGGCGCCGCACACCATGACCTCGGTGGTGATCAACCCGTACTTCGACTGGGGCGACGACCGGCCGCCGCGCACCGAGTACCACCACACGGTGATCTACGAGGCCCATGTCAAGGGCCTGACCATGCGTCATCCCGGTCTCCCGGAAGAGCTGCGGGGCACCTACGCGGCGCTCGCCCACCCGGCGATCATCGAACACCTGACCAAGCTCGGCGTGACGGCGCTCGAACTGATGCCCGTGCACCAGTTCGTGAACGACCACCGGCTGGCCGACATGGGCCTGAGCAACTACTGGGGCTACAACACCATCGGCTTCTTCGCCCCGCACAACGCGTACGCCTCCTGGGGCGACCGCGGCCAGCAGGTCCTGGAGTTCAAGTCGGCCGTCCGCGCGCTGCACGAGGCCGGCATCGAGGTCATCCTGGACGTCGTCTACAACCACACCGCCGAGGGCAACCACCTGGGCCCGACGCTGTCCTTCAAGGGCATCGACAACCCGTCCTACTACCGGCTCGCGAACGACCCCCGCTACTACACGGACACCACGGGCACCGGGAACTCGCTGCTCATGCGGTCCCCGCACGTGCTCCAGCTGATCATGGACTCGTTGCGGTACTGGGTGACCGAGATGCATGTCGACGGCTTCCGCTTCGACCTCGCGGCCACGCTGGCCCGGCAGTTCCACGAGGTGGACCGGCTGTCGTCGTTCTTCGACCTGGTGCAGCAGGACCCCGTGGTCTCCCAGGTGAAGCTGATCGCCGAGCCGTGGGACGTGGGCGAGGGCGGCTACCAGGTGGGCAACTTCCCGCCGCTGTGGACCGAGTGGAACGGCAAGTACCGCGACACCGTGCGGGACCTGTGGCGGGGCGAACCGCGTGCGCTCGCCGAGTTCGCCTCCCGGCTGACCGGCTCCTCGGACCTCTACCAGGACGACGGCCGCCGCCCGCTGGCCTCGATCAACTTCGTGACCTGCCACGACGGCTTCACCCTGCACGACCTCGTCTCGTACGACCAGAAGCACAACCAGGCCAACGGCGAGGACAACCGCGACGGCGAGAGCCACAACCGGTCGTGGAACTGCGGCGTGGAGGGCGAGACCGACGACCCGTCCGTGCTCGCGCTGCGCGCCCGGCAGATGCGCAACTTCGTCGCCACGCTCATGCTGTCCCAGGGCGTACCGATGATCAGCCACGGCGACGAGTTCGCGCGCACCCAGCGCGGCAACAACAACGCCTACTGCCAGGACAACGAGGTGTCGTGGCTGCACTGGCCGGAGTCGCTGGAGGGCGAACTGCTGGAGTTCACGCGCGCGATGGTGTGGCTGCGCCGTGACCATCCCGTCTTCCGCCGGCGCCGCTTCTTCCACGGCCGTCCGGTGGAGGGCACCCACGACGAGCTGTCCGACATCGCCTGGTTCACCCCGGAGGGCGGGGAGATGACCCAGCGGGACTGGAACTCGGCGCGGGCGTCCGCGCTGACGGTGTTCCTGAACGGCAACGCGATCTCCGAGCCCGGTCCGCGCGGGGAGCGCATCGCCGACGACTCCTTCCTGCTGATGTTCAACGCCTCGCCGGGCCCGCTGGACTTCGTCGTGCCCGTCGACCACGGACGGCAGTGGCAGGTGGTCGTCGACACGGCCGACCCGGACGGGGTGCCGTCCGGCACGGGCGCGAAGGTCTCGGCCGGTGACCGCGTCACCCTGCCGGACCGCAGCCTGACGGTGCTGCAGCGGCCGGCCTAGCTTTCGGGACCTCCGGCGTACGTCGTCGGGCGGACCGTCAGGGCGAGCACGAAGGCGAGGCCGGCTGTCGTGCTCGCCGCCGCGAAGGCCGCCGAGGAGCCGTGGGACTCGGCGAGGCGGCCGGTGACGGCGACCGCCAGGGCCTGGCCGCAGACGAGGGCGCTGGTGGCGATCCCCATCGCCTCGACCGGCCGGGACGGCGCAACCGCGCGCTCCAGGAGACCGAACACGGTGATCAGGTGGGGGGCGTAGGCGATGCCGAGGACGGGACGACGGCGTACAGGCGGGGCAGTCCGGTGGTGCCGAGCAGCGGCAGGGAGAGCGCGAAGGCGGCACCGGTCGCCAGCCGCCAGCGCACCCGGGGCCCGATGCGCTCCGGTACGGCGGCCATGGCGAACCCCGCGGCGGCGCTCATCACCCCCATGGCGGCGTACACGAGCCCGGCCTGATCCGCCTGCCCGAGCCGGGCGCTGATCGCCGTGATCCCGGCCTGACAGGCACCGAACATCGCATCCTGGAGGACGAGTACGAGGAGCAGGGCGGGCACGCAACGGGGCATCGGGGGGCGTGTGGTGCGTCCGTGGTGGGGGTCGGGGGTTCGGCGTACACCGGGGGTCCAACCTGGGCCGGGATTCGCGCCCCGGGGTGTCGCGGCGGGGGCCTTCTCGCGTGGGGGTGATCCACGCGGGCCTCGTCGGGATCGACGCGTGCGGGGTCGACCGGGCGGGCTGCACCGGGGCCTACGAGCGCGGGATCGACCACGCAGGCCGAGTCCACATCCACGCGCGCGGACTCGAACGCAGGGATCGAACCGGGGGCCACGCGGGCCGAACCGGGAGCCGCGCCGGCGGGGGCGGCCGTGCGGGCCGTCGGGTGTAGGGCGAAGCCCGTGCCGCAGAGCGCCACCAGTAGGGCCGCGCCGCCCATGACGTAGGCCGGATGGGCGAGTACCGAGGCCACTCCGACGAGTGCCGGGCCGAGGACGAACGACAGCTCGTCCAGGGTGCTCTCGAAGGAGAGCGCGGCGCCGAGCGTCGCCTCGGGGGCGCCCTAGCGACGGGCGAGGGCGACCAGGCGGGTGCGCGCCAGCGGGCCGACGAGCGGCACGGTGGCGCCCGCGGCGGCCCCCAGGAGCGCCAGGACGGGCGCAGGAAGGCCGGCGAGCGCGCCGGTGACGAGCGCGACCACGGCGAGGGCGTTCGTGAGCGAGAACGTGAGCACCACCGGCCGCTGGCCGTGCCGGTCCGCGAGCCGCCCCACGAGCGGCCCGCAGGCCACCTGGCCGAGCGCGAGCGCGCCACCGGTCAGGCCGGCCGCGCCGAGGGAGCCGCTCGTGCGGGCGACGAGCAGCACGCTGCCGAACTGGACGGTGGCCGTCGGCAGCCGCCCCAGGAACGACACGCACGGCAGCAGCGGCCCGGCGCCGCCCCGGCTTCCCCTGTGTCCCCATCGCTCGAACGTAGGCACGCGTGCGTGATCCGGGCAGAGGTGGATGACACGAAAGGCGGTGAGCGGGGTACGTAGGTTCCCATGACGTCTGCGCGACCCGGACCGGGGGTGCCCAGGGCCACCTACCGGCTGCAGCTCCAGCCCACGTTCCCGTTCGCCGCCGCCGAAGCGGCCGTACCGTACCTGGCGTCGCTCGGCGTCTCGCATCTGCACCTGTCCCCGGTCCTGGAGGCCGTCCCGGGCTCGGCCCACGGCTACGACGTCGTGGATCACGCGCGCGTGCGCGCGGAACTGGGCGGCGAGGAGGGGCTGCGCGCGCTGGCGCGCACCGCGCGGGAGCACGGTCTCGGCCTGGTGGTGGACATCGTGCCGAACCACATGGCGCTGGCGCCCCGGTTCAACCACGCCCTGTGGGAGGTGCTGCGGGACGGCCCCGGGTCGCCGTACGCGCGCTGGTTCGACATCGACTGGGAGGCGCAGGGCGGCCGGGTGCTGCTGCCGGTGCTCGGCGGCCCGGTCGGCTCGGAGCTGGCGCACCTGGTGGTCGACGGTGACGTCCTGCGCTACCACGAGCACGCCTTCCCGATCCGCCCGGGCACCGAGCAGCTGCCGCTGCCGGAGCTGCTGGACGCCCAGTGGTACCGCCCGGCGTGGTGGCGGCTGGCCCGCACCGAGCTGAACTACCGGCGGTTCTTCAGCATCTCGGAGCTGATCGGGCTCCGGGTGGAGGACCCCGGGGTGTTCGACGCGACGCACGGCACGATCCTGCGGCTGCTGGCGGAGGGTGTGATCGACGGGCTGCGGGTCGACCATCCCGACGGGCTCGCCGACCCGGACGCCTACCTCGCGCGGCTGCACGAGGCGACCGGTGGGCGCTGGACGGTCGTGGAGAAGATCCTGGCCGACGGCGAGCAGCTGCCGGCCTCCTGGCCCGTCGCGGGCACCACGGGCTACGACGCGCTGCGGCACGTCGACGGCCTGTTCACGGACCGCACCGGGGCGTACGAACTGCTCGGGCGGTACCGGGCGTTCGCGGCGCCGCAGACGGACCGGGGCGGCAACTGGGAGGCCACGGCCCGGCGGGCCGCCTACAAGGTGCTCACGCACGAACTGGCCACCGAGACCGACCGGCTCACCCGGGTGGCCGCCCGGCTGTGCGCCGCCTCGCCCGACCTCTCGCTGCGCGACCGCGCTCCCTGGACGCTGCGCACGGCCGTGGAGGAGCTGCTGGTCCGGCTGCGGGTCTACCGGCCGTACGCCTCCGGTGACGCCTCCACCGTGATCACGGAGCAGGCCGCCGAGGAGGCCCGGCTGGCCTTCGTGGTGCCGGAGGAGGCCGAGGCCGTCGACATCGTGCGCCGGCTGCTGGTCGAGCCGCCCGGCGACGCGGCGGCGCCGGACCACGCCGACCGGGTGGAGTTCCGCACCCGGTTCGCGCAGACCGCGTCGGCGCTGCGCGCCAAGTCGGTGGAGGACACGGCGTTCTACCGCTACGTTCCGCTGCTGTCGGCGGCCGAGGTGGGCGGCGACCCGGGGAGCCCGGGGGTGTCCCCGGAGGACTTCCACGCGTACTGCGCGCGCGTGCAGCGCGACTGGCCGCTCACCGGTACGGTCGTCACCACGCACGACACCAAGCGCAGTGCCGATGTGCGCGCGGCGCTTTCCGTGCTCACCGAATGCCCGGTCCGCTGGGCCGAGTTGCTCGCCGAGGTGACCCTCGCCGAGGAGGGCGTGCCGGACGGGCAGCTGGCCTGGGCGGCCTGGCAGACCGTGTTCGGACTGGGGCCGGCGGAGGAGGAACGCGTCCAGGGGGCGCTGCTGAAGCATGTGCGCGAGGCGGGCATGTACACCAGCTGGACCGAGCAGGAGCCGCCGTACGAGGAGGCGGTGGCGGCCTTCGTCGGCGCGGGGCCCTGCGGGCCGCCCGGCGAGCGCGTGGCCGCGTTCCGCAAGGCGCTGGAGCCGCACGTGCGGGCCAATGCCCTCGGCACCGCGCTGGTCCATCTGACGATGCCGGGGGTGCCGGACGTGTACCAGGGCACGGAGGGCGAGTACCGGGCGCTGGTGGACCCGGACAACCGGCGGCCGGCGGCGTTCCCACCCCGGGCGCCCGGCGAGAAGGCCGCGCTGACGGCGGCGGCCCTGCGGCTGCGCGCGCGGCGCCCGGACGCCTTCGGCGCGGGCGCGTCGTACGACCCGCTGAACGCCGAGGGCCCGGCGGCCGAGCACTGCCTGGCGTTCGCGCGCTCCGGTGAGGTGGTCACGGCGGTGACCCGGCTGTCGCTGCGGCTGGCGGAGGCGGGCGGCTGGCGGGAGACACGGCTGCCGCTGCCACCCGGCCGGTGGGTGGACGTGCTCGCACCAGGACGGGAGTTCATCGGCCACGCGCGCGTGGCGGACCTTCTGGACCGCCTGCCGGTGGTCCTGCTGGAGCGGGTCGGGACGGGCTGAGGGAACGGCGCACTGGGTTGTGCACGGGCGATGGTGTCGAGGGGGCGGGGCGGTTCATCCGGTGGGCGTGTTGGGCGCCTCGCAGTGTTCGTAGGGGCCGGTGGTCGTCAGGGCCGGCCAGGTGGCGCGCAGGAGGTCCACGAAGGCCGCCGCGGCCCCGGTGGGCGGCACGCGCGCGTAGACGGCCAGGGTGCGCTTCCAGGCCGGGTCGGGGGTGAGGACCACGCAGTCCTCGCCGACGGCTCCCCGCACGATGTGGGCGGGCGCGACGCACACCCCGACGCCGGCGGCGGCCATCCGGACGGCCGTCGACGTGTGCTCGGTCCACACGGCGGTCCGGGGCCGGAACCCGGCCCGCCCGCAGGCCCAGTCGAGGAAGCGCTCGCCGTGCACGACGGGCTCCATGGCGCAGCGGATCCAGGGGCGGTCGGCGAGTTCCGGGAGCGTGATCGTCGTACGGCCCGCGAACCGGTCGTCGAACGGCACGACGAGGACCAGTTCCTCCTCGCCGACGGGGACGACGGTGCCGGGCCGGCCGGTGGGCTCGGGGCCGACGGCGAGGTCGGCGGTGCCGCGCTGCACGGCCTCCTCCAGGGCCTCGGCGGTGGCGTACTCGTGCAGGCGCAGCAGGACCCTGGGGTGAGCCGCGCGCCAGCGGGCGAACACGTCGGGCAGGGCGCCGACGGCGATGGAGTGCAGGGCCGCGACATGCAGTTCCCCGCCTTCGGCGCCGACGGTGGCCCGTGCCGCCCGGCGGGCCTGCGCGGCGCTGCGGACGGCTAGTTCGGCGTGCGGCAGGAAGGCGCGGCCCATGGGGGTGAGGCGCACGCCCCGGGGCAGCCGCTCCAGCAGCGCGCCGCCGACCGACTTCTCCAGTGCCTTGATCTGGTGCGAGAGCGCGGGCTGGGTGACGTGCAGGGTGTCCGCCGCGCGGGTGAACGACGCCTCCTGGACGACCGTCACGAAGTACTCCATCTGACGCAGGCTCAACTCCCCGTCCCCTCCCCCGTCCGCCCATAAGGACTGTGCATGGATTCCACAACAACATTGCCTTGGACTCATGACAAGAGGTGGACGGAGGGTGGATGCCATGACCATCGATACTTCGGACGTGATCGTCATCGGCGGGGGCACGGGCGGCTACAGCACCGCTCTGCGCGCCGCCTCCCTCGGCCTGGACGTCACCCTCGTCGAGCGCGACAAGGTCGGCGGAACGTGCCTGCACCGGGGCTGCATCCCGAGCAAGGCGATGCTGCACGCCGCCGAACTGGTCGACGGGATCGCCGAGGCCCGCGACCGCTGGGGCGTGAAGGCGACCGTGGACTCCGTCGACTGGGGGGCGCTGGTGGCCACGCGGGACGACATCGTGGCGCGCAACCACAAGGGGGTGGAAGCGCATCTCGCGCACGCCGGCGTACGGGTGGTGCACGGCAGCGCGCGCCTGACAGGGGCGCGCACGGTGCGCGTGGAAGGCATACAGGGCGCGCACGGCACGCACAGCCTCACCGCGCGCCGTGCGATCGTCCTCGCGACCGGCTCGCGCCCGCGCACGCTCCCGGGGCTCGCGCCGGACGGACGGCGCGTGGTGACCAGTGACGACGCGCTGTTCGCGCCCGGGCTCCCGGCGTCCGTCCTGGTCCTGGGCGGCGGCGCGATCGGCGCGGAGTACGCCTCCTTCCACCGGTCGATGGGCGCCGAGGTCACCCTGGTGGAGGCCGCCGACCGGATCGTGCCCCTGGAGGACGCGGATGTGAGCCGGCACCTGACGCGCGGCCTGAAGAAGCGCGGCATCGACGTGCAGGCCGGAGCACGGCTGCTGGACGCGGAGGTGCGGGAGAACGGCGTACGCGCGCGCGTGCGGACCGCGCGGGGCGAGACCCGGACGGTGGAGGCGGAGCGGCTGCTGGTGGCCGTCGGCCGGGCTCCGGTCACCGAGGGCCTGGACCTGGCCGCGGCCGGACTGGCGACGGACGAGCGGGGGTTCGTCGTACCGGCGGACTGGGACCGGCTGGAGACGGCCGTGCCGGGCATCCACGTCGTCGGTGACCTGCTGCCGCCGCCGTCGCTCGGCCTCGCCCACGCCTCGTTCGCGGAGGGCCTGCTGGTGGCCGAGACGCTGGCCGGGCTGAGGCCGGCGCCCGTCGACTACGCGGCTGTCCCCCGGGTGACGTACTCCTCGCCGCAGACCGCCGCGGTCGGGCTCGGCGAGGCCGAGGCACGCGCGCGTGGGCACGAGATCGACGTCAACACGATGCCGCTGACCGCCGTCGCCAAGGGCATGGTGCACGGCCAGGGCGGCATGGTGAAGGTGGTGACGGAGGCCGGCGGCGGGCAGGTGCTCGGCATCCACCTGGTCGGGCCGAACGTGTCGGAGATGATCGCCGAGAGTCAGCTGATCGTCGGCTGGGACGCCGAGCCCTCGGACGTGGCCCGGCATGTGCACGCGCACCCCACGCTGTCGGAGGCGGTGGGCGAGGTGTTCCTGACACTCGCGGGACGCGGTCTGCACCAGCAGTGAGCCCGTGACACGCAGGGGCCCGAGAACGGGCGGGCCCCTGCGTCCGGGCGCCCCCGGGAGCCTCCCCCGCCGACTGCTTGACAGTTCCCCCGTGCCGTGCGGGACTGGGAGGGCGAAGCCGGGCGGACTAGTCGGGGGTGAGTCTCCTGCCGGAGCTGCGCTACCCCAGCGTTCCCGAACTGGTCGCCTCCGCACAGGCGTTGGCCGCTCAGGAACCCGGGCTGTGCACGCTGCGCCAGGTGGGGGTCTCGCGCGGAGGAAGACCCTTGCACCTGCTGTCGGTGGGACACGCCCGCCGTGCGGTGCTGGTCGTCGCCGGCGCCCACGCCAACGAACCGACGGGCGGTTCCACCCTGCGGGTGCTTGCCGAACGTGTGCTGGCGGAGCGGGAGTTGCGGACGGGCACCTCCTGGCACTTCCTGTTGTGCGCGGACCCGGACGGCGCGAGCCTGCATGTGACGCCGGCGCCGCGCAGCCTGCTCGACTACCACCTCGGCTTCTACCGGCCGACGGGTGCGGAGCAGCCGGAGTGGTCGCCCGCGGTGCTGCCGCCGGACCGGCTGCCGCCCGAGACCCGGGCGCTGACCGGGGTGATCGACGAACTGCGCCCGTACCTCCAGGTGACGCTGCACGGCACGGACCTGGGCGGCAGCTGGGTGCAGCTGACCAAGGACGTGCCCGGCCTCGCCGAGCCGTTCGCCAAGTCCGCGGCCGAGCTGCACATCCCGGTGGAGACGGGGGCCTCGGACGCCGCGGGCTGGCCTGCCTCCGGGCCCGGGGTGCATGTGATGCCCGGCCCGGAGACGGGTGTGGCCTATCCGAGCATGCCGGACGACGCCCGGCACAGCACCTGGTACCACGCCCACCGGTACGGCGGCCTGACGGCGGTGGTGGAGGTGCCGATGTGGGCCAGCGACCTGGTGGACGACCCCGCGCCGCACCCCGCACCGGCGGCGGCCATGCGACGCCTGGCCACGCGGCTGCTGCGGGACGCCCGGGAGGTGGAGCGGGTCCTCACCGACGCGCTGCCCCGGCTGGACGGCGCGGACGGGCCGCTGCTGCGGGCCGCGCGGTGGGCGCTGGAGCTGATTCCGGGCCTGGCCGAGGACTGGATCCACACCTCTCCGGCGGGCACGACGATGGCGTACGTCGGCAGCGTGGACGCCTTCGGGCGGCGGCTGCCGCTGCGGGCCGCGGCGATGCTGCTCCGGGTGCTGCGGGAGACGGACGACCGGGCTGCGCCGCGTCTGGAGCAGCTCGTGGCCGCCTGGTGCGACGCCTTCGCGGACCGGTTCCGGGCCCGCTGGGTGCCGTTGGAGAACCAGGTGGAGCACCAGTCCCGGACGGTGCTGGTGGCGGCGCAGCAGGCGCGGCAGCGGGTGGTGTGAGCCGGTGCCGGCCCACGCCACCCGGTCCTGGGCCCCCGGTCAGCCGTCCACGGCGAAGACGTGCCGCGTCCGCGCCTTCATGACGCACGCGCTGGAGTAGGTCTCCTGGAAGTCGACCACCCGGCCGTGCCACCGCCCGCGCGCGTGGACGGTCACCGGGGCGTAGATCATCGTGCAGAAGACCTGCTCGGCAGGGATGCGGTCGATGGCGCCGTCGGCGGCGGCCAGCTCGGTGCAGGCCTCGGCCGCGTGCTTGTGCCCCTCGGGCGGGTCGCACAGCAACAGCGTGCCGGGGCCTTCGGCGGCCTTCGCGTCCCCCTTGGTGACGGTCAGGTAGAGCCAGTTGTCCGAGAGGGCGTCGCGGGAGGCCGCCTGGGCCTGGCCCACGGTGAGGAGACCGGCGGCGGCCAGCAGGGCGCCGGCCGCCGCTGCCGCTCTGGTGATGTATGTCATGCCGGTTGCATCGGCACGGCGGGCCGGCTTCCGCAGTGGGGCTCACCCGATCGGGACAGCACACGCGCGTGGCTGGGCGTCCGTTCGGGCGGCACCGGCCGGGGACGTCAGCTCGTCGCGAGCCGGAACGCCGTTCGGCCGAAGGCGACCTGGTCACCCTCACGGACGACGACCGAGCCGATCACCCGGCGGCCGTTGACGGTGGTGCCGTTGGTGGAGCCCAGGTCCCTCAGGACCCACAGGCCGCCCTGGTGGCTGAGTTCCGCGTGCACCCGGGAGACGGTCTCGTGGTTCAGGCGCAGCCCGTTCGCGGGGTCCCGGCCGATGCGCAGCGGGTGGGTGTGGGTCGGGTGCGGCAGCAGCAGCTTGGGCAGCCGCTCGGCCTGCCAGGCCCGGCGCAGTCGTACGGTGAACCCGGAGACGGCTTCGACGGTGCCGAAGACCGCGCGGGAGAAGCGGTTCTCCTGGGGCAGGTCGGCGACGAGGGCGGCGAGTTCGTCGGAGCGGCGGGCGGCGAGCGCCAGCTCCATGCGGCGCACGAAGGTGTCGTGCGAGAGCCGGCCCATGGCGACGCCGTCGCGCAGCGCGTGCAGCGCCTTGTCGCGCTCCGCGTCGGACAGGCGCGCGGGGTAGGTGGAGAACTCAAAGGACGACGTCACGCTGGTGATTGTCGGGCAGTGAACCCCGGGTGTCCAGAAAACGCGGAATCGGGGCCCGGGTGCGGGCACTTCCGCGACACCTGCCGGCAAAGGGCGGATTCGAAAGCGGATTGATCGTCCGGGGCGGCACGATGGACTCGCGGGACATCACGGTGAGCAGACGAAGGGGAACCGTCCGTGCAGTTCGAGGTGTGGGCACCGCAGGCAGACCGAGTGACGCTCCATTGCGAGGGCACCACGCGCGCGTTGGCGCGCGATCCCGCGCGCGCGGGCTGGTGGACGGGCGAGGCGGAGGCGGCGGACGGCGCGCGGTACGGGTTCGCGCTGGACGACGGCCCCGTGCTGCCCGACCCGCGCTCGCGCCGCCAGCCGGACGGCCCGGACGGGCTGAGCGCGGTCGTGGACCACGGGCGCCACGAGTGGCGCGCCGAGTGGGCGGGGCGGGGGCTGCCGGGTGCGGTGCTGTACGAGCTGCACGTGGGGACGTACACCCGCGAGGGCACGCTGGACGCTGCCGCCGCCCGGCTGGAGCACCTGGTGGAACTGGGCGTGACACACGTCGAGTTGATGCCGGTCTGCCCGTTCCCCGGGCGGCACGGATGGGGGTACGAGGGTGTGTCCCTGTGGGCGGTGCACGAGCCGTACGGCGGCCCCGAGGCCCTGAAACGCTTCGTCGACCGGGCGCACGCACTGGGGCTGGGTGTCGTCCTGGACGTCGTGCACAACCACCTGGGCCCGTCGGGCAACTATCTGCCCGCGTTCGGCCCGTACTTCACGGACACCCACCACACCCCGTGGGGCGCCGCGGTGAACCTGGACGCGCCCGGCTCGGACGAGGTGCGCGCGTTCCTCGTCGGCAGCGCGCTGGCGTGGCTGCGGGACTACCGGATCGACGGGCTGCGGCTGGACGCGGTGCACGCGCTGTACGACACGCGCGCGTGCCACTTCCTGGAGGAGCTGTCGGCGGCGGTGGACGGCCTGGCCGGCGAGGTGGGCAGGCCGCTGTTCCTGATCGCCGAGTCGGACCTGAACGACCCCCGGTTCATCACCCCGCGCGCGGAGAACGGCCTGGGGCTGCACGCCCAGTGGAACGACGACTTCCACCATGCCCTGCACACCACCCTGACGGGCGAGTCCCAGGGCTACTACGCCGACTTCGCGAGAGCCCCCTTCGCCGCGCTCGCCAAGACGCTCACCGGCGGCTACTTCCACGACGGCACCTACTCCGGCTTCCGGGGCCGCCGGCACGGCCGTCCGCTGGACCGCGCGCGCGTGGCCGGGCACCGGCTGCTCGGCTACAGCCAGACCCACGACCAGGTCGGCAACCGCGCCCAGGGCGACCGGCTCGCCGCGCACCTGTCCCCCGGTCTGCTGGCCTGCGCGGCCACGCTGACGCTGACCGCGCCGTTCACACCGATGCTGTTCATGGGCGAGGAGTGGGCGGCGTCCACGCCCTGGCAGTTCTTCACCGACCACACCGACCCCGAGCTGGCCGACGCGGTACGGCGGGGCAGGCGGCGGGAGTTCGCGGCGCACGGCTGGGCCGAGGAGGACGTACCCGACCCGCAGGACCCGGCGACCCGCGAACGGTCCTGCCTGGACTGGTCGGAGCCGGAGAACGATCCCCACGCGCGCGTGCTGGCCTGGTACCGGCAGCTGATCGCGCTGCGCCACGCCCAGCCCGACCTCACCGACCCGGACCTCGCCGACACGAAGGTGGCGTACGACGAGGACGCCCGCTGGCTCGCCTTCCGGCGCGGGGACGTACGCGTGGCGGTGAACCTGGGCAAGGAGGCCGCGGCGATCCCCCTGGGCACCGGCCGGGTGGAGCTCCTCGCGGCCTGGGACCCGGTGACGGCCCCGGGCCCGGACGGACTGCTCCAGGTGCCCGGGGAGTCGTGCGTGGTGCTGGCGCAGCCCTGAGACGGCCACTACTCCTCCGGGTCGTCCTCCTGGAGGTCGGTCACCCGCTCCAGCAGGATCGGCTCCCAGGCGCGCCGCAGCTGGGTGCGCAGCAGGGGCAGGGAGCCGGTCGTGCGGCCTTCCAGGTGGTCGGTGAGCCGGATGACCGTGTCGCAGCGGGCCAGCCACAGGCCGCGCAGGCAGGGGCGGGCGCCGTAGCCGGCGAGGGTGGCGGCGCGGACGGCCGCCGGGGAGCCGACGGCGACGGCGAGCCCGGCGATGTCCTCGGCGGGGTCGCCGAGCGCCGCCGCGGTCCAGTCCAGGATGCCGCGCACCCGGCCGTCGGCGCTGACCAGCACGTGCGCGCCGGTCAGCCCGTGGTGGGTGAGGACGGCCGTACCGGACTGCGCGGCGAGCTGGGCCGCGCCGGGCGGGGTGAGCTGGTGCAGCCGGGCGGCGTCGAACTCGTCGGCGGCGGCGAGCCGTTCGGCCGCGTGCACGGCCATCCGGCGCAGCGCCTCCAGCGAGCGCGGCGCGGTGCGCGGCACACCGAGCGCCTCCGCCTGGCGGGCGGGAACCTCGCGCAACCCGCTGAGCAGCCCGGCGAGGTCGGCCTCGCCGACGGCGGAGACGTCGTACTCGTCGGCCGTGCCGCCGGGCACCCGGGTGTCGAGGGTGTAGGCGAGGCCGGGCGCCCAGTCGCCGTGCGCGACGCTGGTCGGCACGGCGACGGGCACGTGCGGGCGGACGAGGTCGCGCAGGCGCAGTTCCCGGCGGCGGCGCACCGAGGCCTCGCGGTCCGGTGCGAGGCGGAGCACATGGCGGCCGCCGATCCACCAGGTGTGCTCTTGTTCCTCCGTCACGGGCCGCACTTCGGGTCCCCCGGTGCCGTCGTCGCCCTCCTTGAGCAGCGAGCGGACCAGTCTGCGGACGGTGTCCGCGGTGGGTGTCGGTGCCTGGGTCATGGGTCGCGCCGTAGCCGTTCCGGGGGGTCGTCGAGGGTGTGTCTCCTGGTCTGTCAGTCCACTATGACCATCTCACGGGTGGTGTTGTTGAGGCGTCGGCCGCCGTCCTCGGTGACCGTGACGATGTCCTCGATGCGCACCCCGAAGCGGCCGGGCAGGTAGATGCCGGGCTCCACGGAGAAGCACATGCCCGGCACGAGCGGCTGCTCCTCGCCCTCGATCATGTACGGCGGCTCGTGGGTGGTGACGCCGATGCCGTGCCCGGTGCGGTGGATGAAGTACTCGCCGTACCCGGCGTCGGTGATCACCGCGCGGGCGGCGCGGTCGACCTCCTGGCAGGCCACGCCCGGCCGTACGGCCCGGAAGCCGGCCTCCTGGGCTGCGCGCACGACGTCGTGGACCCGGCGCTCCTCCTCGGTCGGCTCGCCGACGTGGACCGTGCGGGTGGTGTCGGAGCCGTAGCCGTCCTTCAGGCCGCCGAAGTCGAGGACGACCATGTCGCCGGGCTGGATGACACGGTCGCCGACCTCGTGGTGCGGGTTGGCGCCGTTGGGGCCGGAGCCGACGATGGTGAAGTCGACCTGGGAGTGGCCGAAGCGGCGCAGCAGGCCGGCGAGGTCGTGGCCGACGTCGGACTCGCGGCGGCCGGCGAAGGGAACCTTCCGGATCTCCTCGAACGCCTGGTCGGCGGCCGCGCCCGCGGCTGCCAGGAGTTCCAGCTCGACCGCGTCCTTCACCGCGCGCAGCATGGGCAGGGCATCGGTGAGGGCGGCGTAGGAGGTGGCGGGCAGGGCCCGCTGGAGGCCCAGCAGATGCATCGCCCAGGTGTTGTCGCTGATGCCGAACCGGCCGCGGGCGTCGAGGAGGTCGGCGGTGACGGCGTAGGGGTCCTTGCCGTCGGTCCAGTCGCGCAGGGTCAGCGCGGCGGCGCCGGCCGCCTGCTCGGCGTCCGGGGCCTCCAGGGCAGGCACGACGAGCACGGGGTCGCGGCCGGGCGCGAGGACCAGCACGGTCAGCCGTTCCGTGACCGCGGTGGGCGTGTAGCCGGTGAGCCAGACCATGTCCGGTCCCGGGGCGACGAGCAGTCCGGCGAGGCCGGCGTCGGCGGCGGAGCGGACGGCGCGCTCCATGCGGGCCCTGTAGTCGGCGGCGGTGAAGGGCGCTGGCGTACTACCGGTCATCCGGGCCTCCGGGCGCGGGCGAGGAAACGGGACGATGACGTCTCGGGCGGCATGTCTCGGGCAGCATCCATGATGACCCGCGGGACGGACGGTGACCAAGGGGTTTCCTGGCGTGTACGGAGTGGCGTGCACGGACCGGCCCGGGCCGGGCTCGGTCAGGTCACCACTTCTCAGGTCACCACTCCGGGGATCACCGTCAGCTGCTGGTAGCCGCCGCCGCTGTGGCGCACGGTGAGGAGCACCGGCTTTCCGGGGCGGGCCCCGCTGACGGCCCGGGCGAGGTCGGCGGCGCTGTCGACACGCACCGTGCCGAACTGCAGTACGACATCTCCGCGGATCAGGCCCGCCGTGTAGCCGGGGCCGGGCACGTGCACGCCCACCACGAGCGCGCCCGGCTTCTCTCCGTCGACGGCCTCGATGCTCATCGTCGTGCCGGGCCGGGCGGGGCCGGAGGTCGGGGCGGCCGTGGTGGTCGCCCTGGCCGAGGGGGCGGGCGGCGGGGTCTGCCGTTGCAGCTCGGCGAGTCTGCTCATGCCGATCACCGTGGCGCCGACCGTGCCGATGCCGACGCCGGAGAGCACCAGCACGGTGCCGGCGCACACGCCGAACAGCAGGGTCCGCAGCCGCCGTCCGCGCCGGCGCGCGGCGTGCGGGCGGTGGGTGGGGCCGGGGGTGCCGTCCGGCCGCCGGTCCTGACCGGGCATCGGTTTGGGACGCAACGCAGTCTGTTCCATGGTTCGCTCGCCTCCGGCTGGTGCTCTACCCGGGGCGGCGGGCCGCGACGAGACACGAAAGGGTGAGACTGGCCGAAGGGTGGCGGAGGGTAGTCATAGCCGTTGAGACGGCACCTTCCGGCCTTCCTGCGCCCTCACCCCGCGCCCAGCAGCCGCTCCGTCACCTCCGCCGCCGCTCCGGCGGGGGCACCGCCGTGGATCAGTTCCGTGCGGTGGACGAGCCGTGGGTCGGTGAGCGGGACGGCGGCCGTGCCGGGTACGCCGGTGGCCGCCGAGTGGGGCAGCAGGGTGAGGCCGTGTCCGGCCGCCGCCAGGGCGGTGAGGGTGCGGACGTCGGTGCCCTCGTAGCGCAGGGCGGGCCGGAAGACGCCACCGGCGGTCGCGGCGCGCAGCTGCGCGAGCGGGAGTGCCGCGTCGGGCGCGTCGAGCCAGCGGGCGTCCCGCAGGTCGCCGAGGCGCAGGCCGGGGCGTCCGGCGAGCGGGTGACCGGCGGGCAGCAGGACGCTCACGGGCTCCTCGGCGACACCGTGCGTGGTCAGCGGTGCCACATCGGGCAGCCGCAGCGGATCACTGGGCGCGGCCAGCCCGTCGACGAGACCGAGGTCGGCGCCGCCGGTGGCGACGGCGGCGGGGATCTCCGCGCGGGTGAGGACGCGCAGGGTGACGCCGGCCGGCGGGAGCGCGCCGAGGACGGCGGGGCCGAGCGCGGTCGGGGTGGTGGCGAGGGTCAGACCGTGCTGGGGTGCGGCGGCGATACGGATGACGTCGGCGCGGGCCGCGTCGAGGCGCAGCAGCAGCGGACCCGCGTGCTCCAGCAGCCGTTCACCGGCCAGAGTCGGCGCGACCGGCCGGCGGGTCAGCAGGGGCGCGCCCAGGTCCTGTTCGAGGGCGGCGATGTGCTGGGAGACCGCGGACTGGGTGTAGCCCAGCTCGCGTGCGGCCTCCGAGAAGGAGGCGAGGCGGGCCACGGTGACGTAGGTGCGGAGCAGATGCGGGTCCATGCCGCCCAGCATCCCACTCCATCAGCAGTACTTATCGACCGTGCAGAAACCATCGTTGGACGTGAACAAGTAGTGGCGCGGAGGATGGTGGCCATGACGAACACCGCCAGGCTCGCCCTCGTCGGCGACCGCTCCGCCCACGTTGTCTCGCACACGCGCGTCCCGCTTCTGCTGGACGCCCTGGCCGCACGCGACCGGCTGGTCCTGGACGCGTACTGGATCTCCTCTCAGGACGCCGAGGCCGAGGACGCCGTGCGGGGATTCGACGCCGTGTGGGTGCTGCCGGGCAGCCCGTACCGCAGCGAGGCGGGTGTCCTCGCGGCCGTGCGCACCGCGCGCGAGGAGGGCATCCCGTTCCTGGGCACGTGCGGCGGCTTCCAGCACGCGCTGCTGGAGTACGCCCGGAACGTGTGCGGGCTGACCGGCGTCGCGCACGCCGAGAACGACCCGGACGCCGAGGACCCGCTCATCGAGCCGCTGGCCTGCTCGCTGGTGGGGCACGAGGCCGCGGTGACGATCGCGCCGGGCTCGCTGGCCGCGTCCGTGATCGGTGCGGCGCGCACGGTCGAGCGGTACTTCTGCGCCTACGGCCCCTCCCGCCATCTCGACACGCTCCGCGCCCAGGGACTGCGGTTCTCCGGGCACGACGAGGACGGTCAGGTCCGGATGGCCGAGCTGCCCGGCCATCCGTTCTTCCTGGCGTCGCTGTTCCAGCCGGAGCTGGCCGGCGACGGCTCGGACCCGCACCCGATGATCCGGGCGCTGGCCCGGGCCGCGGTCGAGCACGCGGCGTCCCGGCGCGGCTCGGCCGGTGGCGCCGTCCCCGTGGCGCAGCCGGTGTGACCGTCCTCGCGGCTCAGCCTGTGTGGCCCTCCCCGTGGCCGCCGTGTGCCCCGCCGTGGTCGAACTTCAGGGCCTCGGGCGGCATGACGACGAAGGGCCGCATCATGCCCATGTCCTCGTGCTCCAGCAGATGGCAGTGGTACATGAACCGGCCGTACGCGCCGTCGAAGCGGCCCATGACCCGCAGCATCTGGCTCCCCGGCACCCGGAAGACGTCCTTGTGGCCGCGCTCGTTGGGCGCGAGCGGGATCGCCTTCCCCGCGTCGTACCGGATCGGGGTGCGGGTGCCGCCGGCCGCCGGGTCGAAGCCGGAGACGTCGTAGGCGTCCCGGCCGAGCAGCTGGAAGTCGGCCAGGTGGATGTGCATGGGGTGCACGATGGGCGCGAGGTTGAGGAAGCTCCACTGCTCGTGGCTGCCCTCGCCGATGGTGAAGCCGAGCCCGTCGTTGAACGTCCGCGCGGTGCGCCGGTACGTCTTCGTGGTGCCGTCGGGTCCGGTGATCTGGACGATGCCGTCGGCCGGGAGCGTCAGGCCCTCCGGGTCCTCGGTCTCGCTCATCTCCCAGATCTCGGGGTGGCCGCCCGCGCCCTTGGTGGCGGGCGGGGTGAGCAGGACGAGGCGGTGGCCGTGCGGGATGTCGTGGGTGAGGCGGCGGAAGGAGCCGGAGAGCACCTCGGGCAGCTCGAAGGGGTCCTCCTCGCAGGTGTCCCGGACCCGGAACTCCAGCACGGCCGGGTGGGGCACGTCGCCGGCCGGGTCGGGCACCCCCGCCGGCTGGTTGGGGCCCTTGTTGACCAGCCGGAGGGTGCGGCCGGCCATTCCGCGGAAGTCGACCAGCAGGTCGAAGCGCTCGGCCGGTGCGGCGGTCAGGGCGGGCAGGTCCGCGTCGAAGTCGACCGGCACCGGGCGCGGCATCAGGCCGCCGTCGCTGCCGATCTGGTGGATGATCCCCGGCACGGGCTCGCCGTCCTCGTCGATCAGGACGAGGTCGAAGATGCGCGCGTTGGAGGCGTTGACCAGCCGGAAGCGGTACCAGGCCGGGTCCACGTCGGCGTACGGCCAGATGCGGCCGTTGACCGTGGTGTACGGGCCGGTGAACGGGATGGAGACCGGCTTGCCCGTCTCCGGGTTGCTCTGCTGGACGATCACCGTCTTGTGCAGCAGCCGGCCGTTGAGGCGGCCGTCCTCGTCGGTGTCGAGGTTGCGGTCGGCGAGGAGGAGCGGGATCTCCCGCTCGCCGGAGGGCAGATGGAGGGCGTCCTCCTCGTCGTCCCTGACGAGGTAGGTGCCGTACAGGCCCGACATCACGTTCCACCGGGTGATGTTCATCGCGTGGTCGTGGTACCACCACTGCACCGCCTGGTGGTCGTTCGGGTACTCCGACAGCTGGGCGTCGCCGTGGCCCACCGCGTTGTCCGCCCAGCCGTCGTTGCCGCCGCCGGTCCGGGCGCCGTGCAGATGGGTCACCGACCAGGCGGGCAGGGCGGCGACGTCCTTGTCGGGCTCGACGCCCTCGCGGCCGGGTTCGGTGGTGGCCTGCGGGCGGCCGTCCGTGCGCAGCGGCACCCGCACCGACGTGACCGGGTACTCGCTGTCCTCGGGTATGCGGTTGGTCCAGGCGATGCGGACGCGCTGTCCGCGCCGCACCTCGATGGTCGGGCCCGGCACATGGCCGTCGTAGCCCCACATCAGCGTGGGCGGCAGCTGCGGGTGCAGGCGGACCCAGGTCGGGCGCAGGGCGATCTCGGTCTCGCGCCGGACGTCGTCGCCGGCCGGCCGCAGGACGGGCGGCACGGGCAGCGGCGCGGCGTACGGCGTCAGTCCGGCGGTCTCCCGCGCCGTCTCCGAAGCCCCCGCGGTGGTCTCTCCGGTGAGCCTCTCGATGGTCTCGGTCAAGGTCGAACACCCCCGTGTTCGTGTGACTGTTGTTCCCCTTGCCCCTCAAGACTCCCGAGGGCTCACCGAAGTTCCCGAATGCACCGTTCCGTACGCGAAGTGGCCGAAAACGTCAGCCGAGGGCCAGGGCCGGCACGGCGGGCGGGAGGTCCGGCACGAAGCCGTGGGCGCGGCGGCCGAGCCACTCGGCCTTGTAGCGGTCGACCGTCCGGTGCCAGTTGAGGACCCCGGCCAGCCAGTTCTTCAGGTCCAGCACATAGGAGTCCATGGCGGCGCGGGCCTCGTCCGACAGCCCGAAGTCGTCGTAGAGGACCGGGAGTTCGTGGGCGATCACGTGCTCGAACTGCTGCATGCGCTGGGTCATCAGGTCGTGGACGACGCCGAGCGCGGCCGGGTAGTCCACGCCGAAGAAGTTCTGCACCACCAGGACGGCGTTGTGGATCTCGCCCTCGTACTCGATCTCCTTCTGGTACGAGAAGACGTCGTTGATGAGGCAGCCGTAGTCGATGGCGGCGTTCTCCAGGGAGCGCACCGGACCGCTGGCGTACACCTCGGCGGGGACCGCGGGGCCGTGGCCCATCCGGGACAGGCTCAGGGTGAGGTCCGAGCCGAAGGTGGAGCGGCGCATCTCCAGGTAGTCGACCGGGTCGGGGACGCGGTTCTGCAGTTGGTTGGAGAGTTCCCAGACCCAGCTCTCGGTCATCGTGTCCACGGACGCCTTGAAGGTGCGCCGCTGCTCGACGGTCATGTCGGCCGTGGTGCGCGTCCACAGGTCCATCAGTCCGCGTTCCATGGCGCTGCCGGGGACGAGGGTGTGGCCGCCCTCGACGGGCATGCACTCCGACAGCCGGGCCGTGGTCAGCCGGGCGGCGGCCAGGTCCCTGCGGTGGCCGTACACCAGGGGGTAGTAGTCGTCGCCGTAGGTGCCCCAGGCCAGCCACTGGGCGCTGAGGTCGAGGGCCTCGGGGGTGGCGTCCGGGTCCAGGCCCGCGGAGCACAGGGCGAGGTCGAAGGCGGTGAGCTTGTCCTCGTCCCAGACGCCCTCCTGGAGGATGCCCGTCCGGTGGCACCAGTCGACGAGCCGGCCCCGGGCCTGGTCCAGGTGGGGGCTGAGCCGGAGTTCGAAGGGCATGTACAGGTCGGGGATGCGGGCGGGGCCGACCTTCTGGTAGGGCACGTGGGAGTAGGCGCGCAGGCGGTCCTGGGCGGCCGCGGCGAGCAGTGCGCCGACGTCGGCGGCAAAGGTGCCGGGGCCGCTCGGGAGCTGCCAGGGCGAGTCGGACCGCGCGCCCTTGTTCATGTAGCGGCTGGAGCGCATGTGCCACTCGTGGCCGCCGGACTGCCAGTCCTGGAGCCCCTTGGTGTAGGCGGCGACCGCGGCGACGTCCCCGGGGGTGAGGCCCTTCTCCAGGGCGACGGCGGGGACTTCGGTGAGCGCGGTGTGCTCGAACTGGTGCAGCCGGGAGGTGAGGACGTCGTTGACGGTCTCGGCGGCCTCCTGTGTGGTGCAGCCGAAGAACTTCTCCAGGACCAGCACGCCGTTGCTGTTCTCGCCCTCCTCCTCGACCTCGCGCTGGTAGGAGAACAGGTCGTTGCGCAGGTGGACGGCGTCGGAGAACGTCTCCATGAGGACGCGCAGCGGGCGGCTGCCGGCGACGGCGGCGGGCACCTCGGCGGTCGCGTACTCCACGAGCCCGGCCGACCAGGGGGCGCCGCCCACCTTGCGGCGCATCTCGATGTACTCGACGGGGTTGGCGATCCGTCCCTCGTTGATGTTGGACAGTTCCCACATCGACTCGTTGAGCAGGTGCTCGGTCGCGACGGCGAAGCGGCGGCGCCAGTCCACGGACATCGACGGCACGGTCCGCGCCCACAGGTCCTTCAGCCCCGCCTCCACCGGATTCTCCGGTTCGGGCACGGGCGTCGCGAGGTCGAGCGGCATGAACAGCGGCAGACGGTCCAGGTGCGCCTTTCCGGCGGCGCGGTCCTGGGTGCGCTTGTACATGTCGAGGAAGTGGTCGTCGAAGAAGAACACCCACACGTACCAGTCGGTGATCAGCGAGAGAGCGGATCCGTCGCAGTCGGGGTGGGTGTAGGAGCACAGGAGCCCGTAGTCGTGCGCCTCCAGGTCGGCCTGCTCCCAGATCCCGGAGCCCTCCAGCATGCCCATCTCGCGTGCCCACCGGGTCGAGTGGGCCCGTGCCTCGTCCAGGTGCGGGTTGAGGCGCGCGGGATACGGCATGTAGAAGTGCGGGAGTTCGAACGGCTGCGTCATGGCCGGGGCCTTACCCGTGGCCCCGGACCCCCATCCACCCGGGGGCACATGATCACACCATCGCGTGAACCGCCCCCGAAACCTGGAACTCCGGCGGGTTGTCGTGGCGTTGGAGCTCTTGCCGTCCCCCGCGCGCGGGGGCCACGGTAGGCCCATGACCTCCTTCGTACTGCCCCATGAGGTGCACGGCGACGGCGCCCACAAGGTGTTCGCCGTGCACGGCTGGTTCGCCGACCGCTCCGCCTACGCGGCCGTCCTTCCGGACCTGGACCGGACCTCCTTCAGCTACGCGCTGGTCGACCTGCGCGGCTACGGCGAGGCGCGGGACGCCACGGGCTCGTTCACGACGGCTGAGGCGGCCGTGGACCTGGTGGAGCTGGCCGACCGGCTGGGCTGGGAGCGGTTCTCGGTGATCGGGCACTCCATGGGCGGCGCGGTGGCACAGCGGCTGCTCTCCGTGGCTCCGCACCGGCTGCGCCGCATCGCGGGCGTCTCGCCCGTGCCCGCCTCGGGCATGCCGATGCCCGGCGAGCAGGAGGCGCTGTTCACCGACGCGGCGCACCGGGCGGAGAACCGGCGCGCGATCATCGACGTCACCACCGGAGGCCGCCGGCCCGCCGCCTGGCTGGACCGGATGGTCGCCCGCTCGCTGGAGCGCAGCGACGCCAAGGCGTTCCGGGCCTGGCTCGACTCGTGGGCGGGTGAGGACTTCAGCGCCGACGTCGAGGGCAGCGAGGTGCCGGCGCTCGCCGTGGCCGGCGCGCTCGATCCGGCGCTGTCCCCGGAGGTCATGCGGCAGACGTGGATGTCCTGGTATCCGCGCGCCCGGCTCGCGGTGCTGCCCGCCGCCGGGCACTACGCGATGGACGAGACCCCGCTGGAGCTGATCCGCGCCGTCGAGGACTTCCTGCGGGCGGACACGGAGGGCGAGGCGGGCGAGGGCACGCCGGCGTGAGCGTGCGCGAGGCACCGCCCGTGCCGGACGTCTTCGATCCGCGCCGCTACGCCACCGGGGTGCCCTACGACGACTACCGCGTGCTGCGCGACCACCATCCGGTGGCCTGGCAGGAGGAGCCGGAGGTGCTGGGCTGGCCGGCCGGGCCCGGGTTCTGGGCGGTGACCCGGCACGCGGACGTCGTACGCGTGCTGAAGGACGCGGGGACGTACTCCTCGTACGCCGGCGCGACCCAGATCCGCGACCCCGATCCGGAGGATCTGCCGTTCATCCGGCGGATGATGCTCAATCAGGATCCGCCGGGGCACAGAAGGTTGCGGCGGCTGGTGAGCCGCGCCTTCACGCCGGGGCGGATCGACCGGTTCGCGGACCTCGCCCGGGAGCGGGCGCGCACGCTGCTCGCGGGCACCCTGGAGGAGGCGCGGGACGGGGACGGCACGGTCGATCTGGTGGGCTCCGTCACCGACGACTACGCCCTGCTGAACCTGGCGGACCTGCTGGGCGTCCCGGACAGCGACCGGCACCTCCTGCTGCACTGGACGCAGCGGGTCATCGGCTACCAGGACCCGGACGAGTCCGGTCCGCAGGTACGGGACAGGGCGGGCCGGCCGGTGAATCCACGGTCCCCGGCGATGCTGCGGGACATGTTCGCGTACGCCGGACGGCTGGCCGCGTACAAGAGACGGCACCCCGCCGACGACATCATGACGATACTCGCCGGGGACCCGGAACTCGCCGACGCCGAACTGGGGATGTTCTTCTTCCTGCTCACCGTGGCGGGCAACGACACCGTGCGCAGCGCGGCCCCGGGCGGGCTGCTCGCGCTGGCGGAGTATCCGGAGGAGTACGAGACGCTGCGCGCCGGCCGGGCCGGTGTGTCGTCGGCCGTCGACGAGCTGCTGCGCTGGCATCCGCCCGTGCTGACCTTCCGCCGGACGGCCGTGCGGGACACCGAGCTGGCGGGCCGCCGGATCCGGGCGGGTGACAAGGTCGTGGTGTTCCACGCCTCGGCCAACCGGGACGAGCGCGTCTTCGCGGGGCCCGACCGGCTCGATCTCACCCGCTCCCCCAATCCGCACGTCTCGTTCGGGGACGGCCCGCACGTCTGTCTGGGCGCTCACTTCGCCCGGTTGCAGCTCCGGCTGCTCCACGAGGAGGTGCTGCGGGTCCTGCCCGGGCCGCCGCGCCTCGCCGGGCCGGCCGGGCGGCTGGTGTCGAACTTCATCAACGGCGTCAAGTCACTGCCGGTGCGTCTCGCCTGACGGGTCGGCCTGGATCAGCGCGTGCGTGCCGCTCGTCCGCCAGCGCTGCTCCTCGGCCGCCACCAGCGCGGCCTCGGTCGCGGCGGACAGGCCGGTGATCACATCGGACTTGAGGGTGCGCAGCGCGGCGACCGGGCCGGGGAAGTAGCCGGTGGTCTCCCGGAAGGGCGTGGTGGGCGGCCAGAGCCGGTCACCCACCAGACGGCGGTAGTTGAGGTCGCCCTTGACGAGGGTCAGCGTCGCCGCCGCGAACTCGCCGCGCAGGTCGTCCGGCATGGCCGAGTACGGCAGCGGGGCACAGGAGAAGGGGTGGGCGCGGACGGTGAGCCGGCCGTCGGCCATGGCCGACCAGAGCACGCCCGCGTACTCGCCGGCCGTGCCGGAGGCCGTGCGCAGCCGGTGCAGGGCGTCGACCACGTCGGCGGTGGTGGCGTCGGAGACGTAGTACGGGTACGGCTTGACGTGCAGCACCGCCCGCGCGGCCCGGCCGGCGCCGAGGAGGTGGGCGATCAGGAGGAGGTCGGGGACGAGTTCGCGGCCCGCGTTGTCGGCGACGAGCACGAGCGTGCCCGTCCCGCCGGGCGGCAGCAGCGACCACAGGGTGTCGCTGTCGTCGGCGACCAGTGCGGGGGCCGGTTCCCGGGCCTCGGCGCCGGCGGCGGAGAGCCGGAAGCCGAGGTCGGCGCGGTTGCCCCACAGTGAGCCGTGCAGCAGGGCGCGCGCCCGCTCCTCCTCCGGCAGATCGCGCAGGCCGTCCAGGGCGGCGAGTTCCTCGTCGGTCTCCGGGGCGTCGAGTTCGGCGCGTTTGAAGGGGCGGAAGGGGTCGATGCCCTGCCAGGCGCCGGGCCCGAACCAGCCGACGGCGTCGAGCAGCCGGCGGTAGAAGTAGCTTTCGGACCACAGCCAGGGCACGTCGTACCAGGACCGCCCGGTGTGGCCGGCCAGGCCCCAGTCGTGCCACCTGGCCCGGTCCGGGGCGTCGGCGGGCAGCGGCTCGACCGTCCCCTGGGTGCAGCTCTTGAGCAGCTCGTCCAGCGCCGCGTGCTGCCCGGGGCCGTACGGGAAGGCGTCCCGCACCTGCCGGATGATCGCGGGGTGGCGCTCGGCCAGCACGCTGTGCGGGAACGCGCCGGGTTCGTTGCCGAGGATCACGGGTGCGAACGGGGTGTCGGGCATGTCCGTCACGGTATCGCGGGTCTCAGGCGGTACGGATCTCCCGCTCCAGCTGCGTGGCGAGGGTGACGTAGCGGGGGCGGCGGTGCACCGGGACGAGGCCGCGGATCATGAGGTGCCACATCTCGGCGACTCTGCGCGGCAGCCGTCCGACGGGTTCGAGCGAGCGGCCGGCGACCCGGGTCCCGATGAAGAAGCAGACGAGGGAGTGGGCGACGGCCGTGACGTCGAGATCGCCGTGCAGATCGGCTTCCCTGACGGCGCCGCTGAACTTGCGGGTGGCGAACTCCAGCCACTCGGTGAACGGGTGACGCAGCGGCGGCCGTACGGCGATGTCCGCGGTGGCGAGGCGGAGTCCGGCGCGCGGCACCGGATCGTCCACGGCGAGCCGGGCGATCCCGAACGTGGTGCGCATCAGGGCCTCCAGCGAGGAGCAGCCGCGGTTCTCGACGTCGGCCACGAGCTGTTGCGCGGCCCTGGCCTGGAGTTCCAGGATGGCGTGGGCCAGGTCCTCCTTGGCGGCGAAGTGGAAGTACAGGGCACCCTTGGTGACCTTCGCGTGTGCGACGATGTCGCTCAGGCTGGTGGATTCATAGCCGTGCCGGTCGAACAGGTCGGCGGCGGCCGTGATGATCGTTGCCCGGGTCTGTTCAGCGCGTAACTGCCTCGCCATCCTGGGACCCCTCCTCGCACTTCAACCGAACAGGACATGCGGTTTGTTTTTAACCCCTTGCATACGATAACTCACCCAGCGGCAACAGGAGTCCGGTGTGCCCCGCGCGTGGCACGACACGTGTCATCGTTGCCACGCCCATGATCGCCACGATACGAGGCGGACGGCCGGCTCCTCAATGGAATGTCGGAGCAGGCGCAGAACAGCCCAACCGGTCGGTGCTTTCGCGCCCCCCGCGCCCGAATGCGCGGTCCGGCTGAACGGGGCGGGAGCCGCCGCCGTACTGGACGCCGCAGACCCCGTTCCCGCGCCCGCCGAGGAGAAGTCCCGGATGACTCGGATGACCGCCCGCCTGAGCGTCAGGGTGGCCGCTGCTGCGGCACCGCTCCTGCTTCTGCCGTGGGCGGCGGGGTCTGCCCAGGCGCACGGCGCGCCCACGGACCCGGTCAGCCGGGTCTACGCCTGCTCGCCCGAGGGCGGCGCCGCCGGGTCGGCGGCCTGCCGGGCCGCGATCGCGGCGAACGGCGGCCCGTTCACGGCCTGGGACAACCTGCGGGTGGCGGGGGTGGGCGGCCGGGACCGGCAGACGATTCCGGACGGCCGGCTGTGCAGCGGGAACCTGCCGGCGTACCGGGGCCTGGACCTGGCCCGGCGGGACTGGCCGGCGACGCGGCTGGCCCCGGGCGGCCGGCTGACGCTGACCTACGCGTCGACCATCGCGCACACGGGCACGTTCCGGCTGTACCTGACCAAGCCGGGGTACGACCCGTCCAGGCCGCTGACCTGGTCCGACCTGCCGGAGCGGCCGTTCGCCGAGGTCGAGGACCCGCCGCTGCGCGACGGGGCGTACCGCATGAGCGCGACGCTGCCGAAGGACCGGACGGGACGTCAGGTGCTCTACACCGTCTGGCAGAACAGCAGTACGCCGGACACGTACTACTCGTGTTCCGACGTGGTCTTCCCGGAGCGGGGAAAGGACGCCGGGGCGGCGAAGTCCCCGCGGCCCGCGCGGACACCGGCCTCACCGAGTACGAGTGCTCCGGCCGGGAGTCCGCGTCCCGTGTCGGGCAGGGGTGCGGGGCAGCCCGAGCGGGCCGCGGGCGACGAGACGCCGGTGGCGGAGGCCACGCACGGCGACGCGGGCCCCTCGGCGCCCCTGCTGGCGGGCGGCGCCACCGCGGTGCTGCTGCTCACCGGGGGCGCCGCCCTCTTTCTGCGGCTACGACGACGCTGAACCGGACGGTCCGGTACGTCAGTTCACATAGACCCGGGCGCCCGCGTCGGTGACGGGCGCGTACTTGGCCGTGAAGTAGCCGTTGGCGAAGCACAGCGACGAGCCGGAGCTCTTGGTGAACTGCTGGTTGGTGAAGTTGATGCTGCTGTCGGCGTTGTCGGCCTTGCCGGTCAGGTTGGGCGCCTGGTACACGCAGGTCACGGTGCCCAGCAGGGTGCGCAGCTGGACCGTGGCCTGGACGACGGAACCGCTCGCGGGCGAGACGGTGAGGGTGCCGTCCGAGGTGATCGTCGCCGAGTAGGGCAGGTTGTTGATGGTGATGCCGTTGACGCCGAGGACGCCGGTGACATTGCTGGTGCAGGTGGTGTTGTCGAAGGTGTGCGCGGTGACGGACTCGGTGGCCGTGCCGGGCGCGGCCGGGTTGCCCGTGACCTTGGCGGTGAACTGGGAGCCCGTGCACTTCACGCCGCTGGTGCCGGTCGCGCTGGAGTAGAACGTGGCGGCGGTGCCGGAGGCCAGGGGCGCGGTGAGGGTGTCACCGACGGCGACCGCGGTGCCGCCCGTGCTGCCGGTGGTGAGGACCGTGCCGGCCGCGGAGGCCGGGGTGGCCCACGCGAGGGCGAGCGCGGTGGCGGTGCCTGCGAGGGCGAGGAGGGAGCGCGTACGCATGCGGGTGCCTCTCTTCCGAAGTGGGGGGACAGATGAGGTGAGGTGGGGGGTGGCGGGTCGTGCGGGCGGTGCCGCCGGCGCGGGGCCGTAGCGCCTTCTCCGTACGCTGCGGTCCCGCGACGGCGGCACACCGGGCACCGGCCGAAGACCTCGGGGGAAGGCCTGCGGCCGGGCCGGACAAGGGGGCGGCGGGCACGGGGCGGGGGAAGCGACCGTGCCGGTACCGCGCTGCGCGGTGGAGCGGTTGCCGTGCCGGGGCCGGGAGAGCGGCCGGTGCCGCGTCGCGGGATACAACGCTTACCGTGTCGTGGGCTGCGACGGGGTGCCGTGTCGCAGCCGCGACGGGAACCGCACCTGGGGGAGGCGGCTGGTGCCGCCTGCCGGATCCGGCGCCACGGATCCGGGGAAACAGGGGAAGTTGTAGACCTGATGAGGTGTCAACGTCAAGGCTGGCAAGGCGAGTTGTGGCATGCGAACGCGTCCCGCGCACATCCGGCACGCTTTTTCCACATCTCCCTTGACCCTTCAAAGTAACCGGCGGTAACTTCCTCGAAGGCTACTGCCGCGTAACGAGAAAGCCCTTGCACCCGCCGGGAGTCGCGAGGAGGCGTGCGCGGCGTCCACCGTCCGCGCCAGGACACCGCGCCACTGAAGCCCAACCCGCATTGATCCATGCCCATGGGAGCAGACATGGCCTCGTCCCCCGCCGTCCCGTCCGCCGGCAACACCCCCGAGAACCCGGGTAGCGACACCCCTTCCGAAGCCCCGCACGACGCCGCGGACACCGGCGGCGGCGCAAGGCGAGGGCGGGTCCGGGCTCGCCGGGCCGCGGTGATGGCGGTGCCCGCCACCCTGGTCGCCGCCACCCTCGCCGTCCTCACCGCGCAGGGGGCGCTGGGTGTGCAGTTCGCCGTCTCCGGCATGCCGTTCACGGTCACCGCGACGGAGCTGAACGGCACCGGTTTCGAACAGTTCGGCGGGCTCGACAACATGGCGGAGGGCAGCCCGAACGCCGGGGACACCGGGGGGCAGGTGCTCATCGTCACCTCCGCGATCAAGCACGCCACGCTCACCAAGCTGTGCCAGAGCGTCGACCTCGGCGGCACCAACCTGCTGATCACGGCGGGCAGCGGGTCGGAGAAGGTCAGCGCGACCGACCTGACCACCGACTCCACCGAGCTGTCGGGTGACGCGGCGTTCAACAACATCGAGATCGGCAACGACGCCAGCACGCTGACCAAGGCGGGTGTGAAGGGTCCGCTAGGGGTCTTCAGCCAGCAGGCCGACACCGTGCGCATCGCCAACCTGCGGCAGACCAACTACGCCACCACAGCGGGCGTGTTCAAGCTGCCCGGCCTCAAGCTCCGCTTCAGCGACTCGGGCTGCTGATCGCCGTGCCGGACCGTCCACATCGGGGACCGAGGCTCGCCTTCCGCGGATGGCGGGCCCGTCGGCCGTTCTGGGGCGGGCTGCTGCTCGCCCTCGGCGGCGGCGAGATCCTGCTCACCGAGAAGGCCTCGCTGAAGGTCGTCCTGCACATCGGCATGCAGGGCCTGGCCGGCTATCTGCTGCCGACGCTCATGGTGATCCTGGGCCTGCTGATCCTCTTCAACCCCTCCCAGCGGCTCTTCTACTCCATCACGGGCGTCCTGCTCTCCCTGGGCACCTGGCTCACCTCCAACCTGGGCGGCTTCTTCCTCGGCCTGCTCCTCGGCGTCACCGGCAGCTGCCTCACCTTCGGCTGGCTCCCGAACCAGGAACCACGCGTCAGCCGCCGCAAACGCCGCAGGCAGGCGAGGACCGCGGCACGGGCACTGACACCCTGACGCCTCCGTCGACGGACGGCCGCGGCGCGGCGTGGCAACAGCGTCACCAGGGCCTGGGTGAGCAGAACGGCGGTGAAGGGTCGCACAGTCCACGCACCCAGCGCAGAGGCCAGGAAGGGGTGCGGGAGTGGGGCGAGGTGTTCTCACCAACGACCGCCAGCCGACCGGCGGCCTCGGCCCCGGTAAGGCCGCGCGGACAGCTCCCCGGAGCACCACGCCCACCACGGGGCCAGAGGCCACTCAGCCGACGGGCCGGGGCAGCGACCAGCTCACCCCGCTCGGCGAGACCTGCGGCGGCCTATGCCTCGGCGAGGCCGCGCGGGCCGGTGCCCCAAACGCCACAGCACCTGGGGCACGGTGCCAGTCGCGGCGTCAGAGGCCAGGGAGCCAGCGGCTCGGGGCCGGCGGCCGGCTCACCCCGCTCGGCGAGACCGGCGGCGGCCATGCCTCGGCGAGGCCAGGCGGGCCGCTGCCCAGGCGCCACAACTCCAGGAGCACGGTGCCGACCACGGAGTCAGAGGCCACCCAGCCGACGGGCCGAGGCGACGGCCGGTTCACCCCACCGGGCGAGCCGAGCGGTGGCCTCGGGCCCGGTAAGGCCGGGCGGGCAGCTCCCGGCGCCGATCATGGGGTCAGAGGCCACGGAGTCGGCGGGCCGGGGCGGCGGTCGGCTCGGCCCGGTCCGTGAGCCGGTCGACGAGGAGATGGACGACGTCGACCACCGCGGCCTGTTCGGTCGTGTCGACGTAGTACACCTGGCGGCGGCCCTCTCGGCGGGAGCGGACGAGGCCGGCGAGTTTGAGCTTGGTCAGGTGCTGGCTGACGGCGGGCAGCGCGCCGCCGACCCGCTCGGCGAGCCCGGTCACGTCGCTCTCGCCCTGGGCCAGCAGCCACATGATGTGCAGCCGGGCGGGCGCGGCGAGCAGTCCGAAGGCGGCGGCCGCCTCGGCGAGCACCTCGGCGGAGGGGTCCTGGTAGCCGGTGCCGCGCACTGTCGCCGTCCTCCTGCCGCGTCGTCGGTCCGGGGACTCAGTCTAGATCTCCGGAACTTCTCACCCGTCCCGTTAGTTTCTACGTTGCTGTAGAAACAACCGTCGCGTATGAGGAGTGGACATGGCCCTGTGGGACCGCGTCAAGGAGTCGGCGTCGCAGATGCAGACCCAGTTGGTGGCGAAGAAGAACGACCTGAAGAGCGGCGCGTTCCGCGATGCGAGCATGGCGATGTGCGCGCTGGTGGCCGCCGCCGACGGGACGGTGGATCCGTCGGAGCGGCAGCGGGTGGCCCAGCTCATCGCCACGAACGAGGTGTTGCAGAACTTCCCGGCGGACGACCTGCGCCGCCGCTTCGAGGAGAACCTGAACAGGCTGACGACCGACTTCGCCTTCGGCAAGGTGAGCGTGCTGCAGGAGATCGCCAAGGCGAAGAAGAAGCCCGCCGAGGCACGGGCGGTCATCCAGATCGGCATCGTCATCGGCGGCGCGGACGGCGACTTCGACAAGGACGAGCAGGCGGTGGTGCGTGAGGCGTGCTACACGCTGGATCTGCCGCCGCACGAGTTCGACCTCTGAGCACGCCGAGGAGCGCGAGGATGGGGGCATGCTCGACGATCTCGACCGTGCCCTCATCCACGCCCTGCACCTGGACGGCCGGGCACCGTTCAGCAGGATCGCCGACGTCCTCGGGGTCTCGGCGCAGACCGTCGCCCGCCGCTACCGCCGGCTGCGCACGGAGGCGGGGCTGCGGGTGGTGGGCCTGCCCGAGCCGCACCGGGCGGGCCGGGCCCAGTGGCTGGTCCGGCTGACGGCGACGGCCCGGTCGGCGCAGGACATCGCCGGGGCGCTGGTGCGGCGGCCGGACACCTCCTGGGTGAAGCTCACCTCCGGCGGCACCGAGATCACGGCGGTGATCCACGCGCCGGCCGAGGAGACCTCCCCCGGCTCGCTGCTCCTGCACGACATCCCGCGCACCGGCGGCATCACCGCGGTCGCCGCGCACTGTCTGCTCCACACCTATCTGGGCGGTCCCGCCAACTGGCGGCGCAGTGCACAGGCCCTGGACGCGCGGCAGCGGGCCGCCCTGGAGTACCGGGAGACGCGGGAGGACGTACGGCGACCAGGACTGGAGGACGCCCCCTTGCTGGCCGCGCTGGAGCGGGACGGCCGGGCGGGGCAGGGCGAGCTGGCCCGGGTGACCGGCTGGTCGCCCTCCACGGTGGCCCGCCGGCTGGCCGAACTGCGCGCGGCGGGGGCGCTGTTCTTCGACGTCGAGGTCGACGCCGGGCAGTTCGGCGTGCGCACGCGGGCCCTGCTGTGGCTGTCGGTGCGGCCGGCGGATCTGGAGCGGGTGGGGCTCGCCCTGGCGGGCCACGACGAACTGGCCTTCGTGGCGGCGACCACCGGCCCCACCAACCTGGTCGCCCAGGCTCTGTGTCGCGACCCGGCCGACCTGCACCGCTACCTCACCCGCAGGCTCGGTGCGCTCCGGGAGATCGACGCCCTGGAGACCAGCCCGGTCCTGCGCACCCTGAAGGCGGCGAGCCCGGCGCTGACGCCTCTGGCGCGGGTGCGGCGGGAAGGGCCGCCGTCTGCGTAGGGTGCCCCTGGGTGCCCCCTCCTACTCCGCCGCCACCCGGCTGCTCGCCGCCCAGGCCACGCCCACGAGTGCCGTCGCCGCCCAGCAGGCGGTCCGGGCGGTGCCGAGGTCGGCTCCGGTGAGGTAGACGCTGCCGAGCAGGGCGATTCCCAGCGTGGCTCCCAGTTGCTGCACCGCGTTGAGCAGGCCGGCCGCCGAGCCGATCTCGTGCGGGCGCAGGGGTGCCAGGGCGAGGGTGAAGAAGGCGGGCGTGAACAGGCCGGCGCCGAGGCCGACGAGAGCGAGGGCGGGCAGCAGCGCCACCGGGTAGCGGCCCGGGGCGGCCGTGCCGTACGCGGCGACGGCGGCGAGCAGCCCGGCCAGCAGCACCCCGAGCCCGTACGGCATCACGCGGCGCCCGTACCGTCGTACCAGCCGGGAGCCGGCCAGCCAGGAGGCGACGGCGAGCCCGGCGGACCAGGGCAGCAGGCTCAGACCGGCCGCCAGCGTCCCGGTTCCCGCGTCGAGTTGCAGCTGCAGGACGACCACGATCGACAGTCCGTTGGTCACCGCGAAGAAGGCCGTGGAGGTGACGAGGGCGGCCGGGAAGCCGCGCCGCGTGAACAGGCTCGGCTCCAGCAGCGGACGGGCCGAGCGCCGCTGCTGGAGGGCGAAGCCGGCGAGGACGAGCAGTCCGGCGGCCGTCAACGCCCAGTCGCGGGGCGGCAGGTGCCGGAGGTCCGCGCCGATCAGCGGGTACACGACGAGGCCGGTGCCGAGCGCGGCCAGGGCGGTGCCCGGCCAGTCCAGGGCGGGGCGGTGCGGGGCGCGGTTCTCCGGCAGCAGCGGGGCGAGGGCCAGCACCACGGCGGCCACCGGCACGTTCACCAGGAACGCGGCCCGCCAGGACGAGCCGAACAGGTCGGCGTGGGTCAGCACACCGCCGACGACGGGCCCGCAGACGGCGGCGAGTCCCATCACGGGCCCGATGCTGCCCAGCGCCTTCGCCGTCTCCTCCCCCGCGAACATCGCCTTGATCAGCCCGATGGTCTGTGGCACGACGAGCGCCGCCGCCGCGCCCTGCACCGCGCGGCAGGCGATCAGCGGGCCGGCGGAGGGTGCCAGGGCACAGGCCACGGACGCCGCCGTGAACACCGTGACCCCGAGGACGAACATCCGGCGCCGGCCGGCGATGTCACCGAGCCGGCCGCCGGTGAGCAGCAGCACGGCGAACGGCAGGGTGTAGGCGGTGCCGAACCACTGCACGTCCGAGACCGGTCCGCCGAGGTCGGCGTGGACGGCGGGCGCGGCCACCTGTACGACGGTCGCGTCCAGCAGGTTCATCGCCTCGCCCAGCAGCAGGGCGGCCAGGGCGGACCAGCGGCGGCGGTACGGGGTGACGACCGCCGTTCGATCCAGGGTCATGGGGATTCCTCTCGCGCTACGGGACCGGGACGGGACCCGGTCACCGGGCCAGCGTGGGAGCGCGAGGCGGACGGACTCCACCGGGAGCGGGGCGGATGCGGATTTCTTCCATCGGCCGCGCCGGTCGTGGGGAAATCCCACGCGGACCGCCGGTGCGGAGAGGGCTCACAACTCCGCCAGGCGGGGCAGCAGTTCGGTGGCGATGGTGATGTCCCCGGTCAGCGGGCGGTCCTCCAGGGCGGCGGGGAGCGCGGAGGCGGCGAGGGTGAGGGCGGGGACCGGCGGTGGCACCGGGTGCAGGCGCAACGCCCGTACGGCTGCCACGAGTTCGCAGGCGAGGAGGGTGGCGTAGGCGGCGCCGGCCCGTTCCGTCTGGCGGGCCGCCTGTCCGGCGAAGCCGGCGGCCTCCTCCAGGCCGTGGGAGAGGACGGCGTGCCCGGCCGAGGCGGGTGCGGCGGCGTTCGAACGCAGCTCGGCGAGCGCGGAGTTGGCGGTGTACTCCAGGATCATCGTGCCGGAGCTGCCCGCCGGGCCGGTGGCGAGGAAGGCGGGCAGGCCGGTGAGGTCGGGCCGGCTCAGCGCGGACAGGCGTGCGGCGGAGAGCTGCGCGGTCTTCAGCAGGGCGAGGTTCAGGCCGTCCAGCGCCAGGGCGAGGGGGGCGGCGAAGAATCCGCCGTGGTGGTAGAGGTGGCCGTCGGGCGTCAGGACGGGGTTCTCGGACGGGCAGTTGATCTCGACCTCGACGATCCGGCGCAGCGCGGCCGAGGCGTCCAGGGCGGCGCCGTGCACCTGGGGGAAGGCGCGGAAGCCGTACGGGTCCTGGATCCGGCGGCTGCGGCCAGGGCGGTCGGCGCCGCCGGGTCCCGCGTTCCCCGGCCGGTCGGGGCCCGGCTCGTCCGCGGCGCCGAGACCGTCCGGACCGGGTGCCGTGGGCTGGTCCGGCAGGCCGAGCAGGCGCCGCACCTCGGCTGCGGCGCGCGCCGGGCCGGGGTACGGCCGCAGGGCGTGCACGGGTGCCGCGTACGCCTCCGGGGAGCCGGAGACGACGGCCAGGGACAGGGCCGTGACCGCGTGCGTGGCCCGCAGCAGCAGCTCGGCCTCGTGCGCGGCGAGCGCAGCCTGCGCGAGGGCGAGGGCGTTGCTGCTGAGCAGCGCGAGGGCGTCGCCCGCGCGGAGCACGACCGGGGCGGGCAGCTCACCCCTGATGTGCTCTCCCGAAGCGGCGGTCCGGGGCTCGGCAGGCACGGCGTCGACGGGAGCGGTACCGTCCGGGTCCGCGCCCGTACGGGAGCGGAGGGGCGGCGTGTTCCCCGCCGTCAGCCACGGTCGTTCGCCGAGGAGGGTCAGGGCCGTCTGGGCCAGGGCCGTCAGGTCGCCGGTGCCCACGGCGCCGTACCGGTTGACCGCCGGGTGCACGCCGAGGCGGAGGGCGTCGGTGAGGGCGGTGACGAAGGACGGGTGGATGCCGGAGCCGGCGGCGAGGAGCTGGTTGGCGCGGACGGCGAGCATCGCGCGGACCTGGCGGGCCGGGAGGAGGGGGCCGGCGCCGCCCGCGTGGCTGCGCAGGAGCCTCAGGCCGTGGGCGGTCTCGTCGGCCGGGTCGACGGCGACGGAGCGGTGTGCGCCGACGCCGGTGCCGCGGCCGTACCAGCGGCCCGTGGCGGCGAGCCGGTCGGCCGTCTCCCGGGCGCGGGCGACCCGGTCCAGGGCACCGGGGTCGACGGCGGGTACGGCCGTGGCGTCGGCGAGCCGGACCAGGGCGGGCAGGGTGAGGCCGCCGCCGTCGAGCAGGACGCGGGTGTCCCCGGGTCTCGGGGTCACCCGCGTCGGTACGTCCACGGTCGTTCCGGGGCGGTGGGTGTCAGCCGAGACCGGCGGACTTCAGCCAGGCCTTGGCGACGTCCAGCGGGTCCTTGTTCTCGGCCTGTACCTGGGTGTCCAGGTCCAGCAGGGTCGCGGTGTCGAGCTTGGCCGAGACCGCGTTGAGCGCCTCGACGCCCTTCTGGGGCAGCGCGCCCTTGTAGGCGAGGGGCTGGACGTTCTCGAAGCCGAAGAGGTTCTCCGGGTCCTGGAGGACGACGAACTTCTCCTTGGAGATGTTCGGGTCCGTGGTGAAGATGTCCGCGGCCTGGACGGCGTCCTTCTTCAGTGCCGCCAGCGTGAGCGGGCCGCCCGCGTCCAGCGCCTTGAAGGACCTGAACTCCAGGCCGTAGACGGACTTCAGGCCCACCAGGCCCTGCTTGCGGGTCTGGAACTCCGGCGAGGCGCCGATGACCAGGTCCTTCGCGGCGTCCTTCAGATCGGCGATGGAGGACTTCTCGGTGAGGTGGTACTTCTTCGCGGTGGCCGCGCTCAGCGTCACCGAGTCCTTGGCCTGCGCGTCCGCCGGGTTCAGCAGCGTGAGCTTGGAGTCCAGCTTGGCGTTGATGGCGTCCGTGGTCTCACCGACGGTCTTCGGGGCGGCCTTCTGGTCCAGGTAGGCCAGCAGCGCGCCGTTGTACTCGGGCATGACCGAGATGGAGCCGTTCTTGATCAGCCCATAGGTGGTCTCGCGGCTGCCGATGTTCGGCTTGTACGTGACCTTGATCCCCTTGGCCTTGAGCGCCTCGCCGTAGATGTCGGCGAGCAGGGTGCTCTCGGGGAAGTTGTTGGATCCGACGACAACGCTGTCGCCGCTCGCCTTGCCTTCGGTGAGGGGGTTGTCGTTCTTGTCGTCGTTGGAGGAACAGCCCGCCAGCAGAGCCGTCGCCGCCGCGAGGGCGACCGCCGCCGCGCCTCGGTTCCTCCGGATGGACCTGCTGATGTGGGTCGTGGAAGTCACGCGTTCGATCCAATCCAGCCGGTTCTCGATCAGTCAAGTGCATCAGATCACCGATTGGCCTCGATCTGCGGCCAGTTGTGCACGGAGAGCGGTCCCTTCGTAACAGATTCTTGATGAAAGGAGAGCTGATCGGCGCCTCAAGCGGCCTGTAGTCTCAGCCGCGTTGGTATCGACCACAGCGGTGCGCGGGGCCCGCTCCGGTGTCGTGACACAGGCTTTCCGCGGGCGACGAGGCCCTCATGTCCGGGAGCGGCGGCTCCCCCTGACAAGACACCCACGAAGGAGGCCCGGTGTCCACGAACCAGGTGGACGCGCCCGCCCGGCACGCCCCCGCGCGGGGCGGAGCACGGGCTTTCGCCGACCGCTGGCCCTTCCGGCGCAAGCTCAACCTGCTCGTCGGCGTCCCCCTCGCGGTCATCGCGGGCCTGCTGGCGTACCTCTTCACCGACCTGGTGCAGCAGTCGTCCGGCGCGTCCTCCGCGGCCCGGCTGGTGCGGGACAGCGCGCAGGTGGCGCGGCTGGTGGACCGGGTGGAGGCCGAGCACCAGCAGGCCATCCTGCTCTCGACGCGCTACGAATCGGGGTACGCGAAGCCCTCTACGGCCGCCTACCGAGCGGCGCAGCAGGCGGTCGACGCACAGCTGGCGAAGGTGCGCGCGGCCTTCGGCGACCGGCTGCCGCCGAGCGAGGCGCGGGCCCTGCACGGGGTCGAGGGCCTCACCAGCCTGCGCGCCTCGGTGGCACAGTCGTACCTGCCCGCCGACAACATCGACCCGGCCTACGCGGGCGCCGCGCAGAGCCTGATCGACGGTCTCGGACTCGACCGCGACGCCGACCTCGCCGACACCTTCACCGGCAGCCTGCTGGACTCCCTGCTGCGCGCGGACGCCGCCCACGGCGCCTTCGAGACCAACGTGTTCGCGGCCACCACGGGCGACACCAACGCGCTGATCGAGTTCACCAACGCGGTCGGCGCCTACGACCTCTACACCCACCAGGCCGAGCGCTTCGGCCGGTTCGCCACCGAGGCGCAGGCCGAGCGGCTCGCCGGCATCGAGCACACGGAGGCGCAGCGCGAGATCTCCGAGGCGTACGCCGAACTCCAGGTCGACGCCGGCCGGGTGCCGGACGGCGGCCAGGAGGCGATCCGGCGGGCCGTGCAGGACGCGCTGACCGACTACCCCGCCTACCCCGAACAGGCCGCCGCCCGGCTGAAGATCACCACCGCGCTGATCGGCCAGATCGCCGAACGGGCCGACGCCGCCGCCGACAGCGCCCGATGGCGGGCGGGCCTGCTGCTCAGCGGCGCGCTGATCGCCTTCGCGCTGTGGATCGCCTTCGCGGTGCTGGTGCGCCGCTCGGTGATCCGGCCCGTGCAGGCGCTCACCGGGGTTGCCCGGGAGGTCGCCGAGGTGGCGGGGCGCGAGCTGGCCCGGGTGGCCGACGACGACGCCGAGGACGACGGGCCGCCCCGGCTGCGGGACATGCCGGTGACGGCCCGCGACGAGATCGGCGACCTGGCCTCGGCGTTCAACCGGGTGCAGACCACCGCCGCCGCGCTGCTGGAACGCCAGGTGCTCAGCCGGCGCAACACCGCCGAGATGTTCGGCAACGTGGGCCGCCGGGTCAGCAACCTGACCACCCGCCAACTCGCCCTGATCGACGCGGTGGAGCGCGGGGAGACCGATCCGGCGCTGCTGGAACGGCTGTACTCCATCGACCACATCGCCGTACGGCTGCGCCGCAACGCCGACAGCCTGATGCTGCTGGCCGGCATCCGCGAGACCGTGCTGGACGCGGGGCCGTCGGCGCTGTCCAACGTGGTCCGGGCGGCACTCGGACAGATCGAGGGGTATCGGCGGGTACGGCTGTACGCCGCGTCGGACGCCGTGGTCGAGCCGGACATCATCGGGGACCTCACGCTGATGACGGCCGAACTCGTGGAGAACGCGGTGTCGTTCTCGCCCGAGGGCAGCCCCGTCGAGGTCACCGTCCGCTCCGGCGCCGAGGGCGCGCACGTGGTGGTCACCGACCACGGCCTCGGCATGAGCCCCGAACGGCTCGCCGAGGAGAACGCCCGGCTGATCCGCCGCGAACGCCTCGACCTGGTGCCGACGAAGGTGCTGGGCCTGTTCGTGGTGGGCGCGCTGGCCCGCCGCTGGGAGATCGGGGTCGAGCTGACCCGCACGCCGGGCGGCGGCGTGACGGCCGAGGTGACCCTGCCGCCCTCCCTGCTGCTGCCGCCCGGCACGGGTGCGGCGGCTCCGGCGGCGGACAGGCCCCAGGCCGTGCCGGTGGCCGGGGTGTCGGGTCCGGTACCGGCGGCCACAGCACCGGACCCCGCGCACGAGAAGGCGACGGCCGGCGGCACCGCCGCCGACGAGCCCGCCCGCGCGGAGCACGAGGGCCCCCTCCCCCGCCGGATACCGCGCCAGGCTCCGCGGCCCTCCTCCGACGAGCGGGCGCCGGGCCACGCCGGACACCCCGCGAGCGACGGCGAGAGCGGCGGGACCGTCCCCGCCCCCGCCGCCGGCACCGGGCGCCCGCTGCGCCGCCGGGTGCGCGGGGCCACGCTGCGGACCACCGCCGGTGCCGCCGCGCCGGTGCGGCAGACCGCACGGCCGCTGGACGCGGAGGCCGTCCGCAGCGAACTGGAGGAGTTCGAGGAGGCGGTGGAACGCGCGCAACGGGACAGCGACACGGGCGGCTTCCCCCGCCCCAAGGACCCCGCCCAGGCCCCTGAACCGCCCCGCACGCACACCCGCCCCACGCCCCCGGCCACTGAGCCGCACGACCCGAACCACCTTCCGGAAGGAGCCGAGCAGTGAGCACGTCGACAGGTGACACCCCCGAGGGCGGCACCGCGCCGGCCGACCTGCGGGCAGCCGCGGCCGACTTCACCTGGCTGCTGAACCGCTTCGCGACCGAGACCGCGGGCGTCGTCGACGCGATCGCCGTGTCCTCCGACGGCCTGCTGATCGCGGTGTCGCAGCTGCGGGAGCACGCCGACTCCGAGCGGCTCGCGGCGATCGTGTCCGGCATCACCAGCCTGGCCGCGGGCGCCTCCGGCAACTACGGCCTGGGCGGGCTGAACAAGGTCATCATCGACCTGGAGGGCGGACACGTCATCGTCTCCGCGATCGGCAGCGGCGCCGTGCTCGGCGTCGTCACCGACAAGGAGGCGAAACTCGGCAACATCGCCTACGAGATGACGCTGTTCGCCAACCGCGCCGGTGCCGCCCTCAGCCCGCAGCTCGTGCTGGAGCTGAAGAACAGCGTGGGCGCCGCGGCGGCCCGCTGAGGAGGAGAACGTTCCCATGGCGGAGGGTATGACGGACGGGGTCCCGCCCCCGGGCCCCGGCCCGGACTCCGTCGGCCCTGCCCCCGCCGTACGGCCGTACCTGGTCACCGCCGGCCGGGTGGCGGACGCCGCCTCCGGCCGGGCGCTGCCCGTGGAGACCCAGGTGGTGGCCACCGCCGACGGGCTGGCCGGGCTCGGCCGGCTCTCCTTCGAGCAGCACGACATCGTCGCCGCCTGCCGGCTGCCGCAGTCCCTCGCGGAACTCGCGGCCCGGCTGCGGCTGCATCTCAACGTGGTCCGCGTCCTGGCCGAGGACCTGCGCGACGAGGGGCGGCTGGCGGTGTACGTGCCCGACGCCGAGGCCACCCACGACGCGTCCGTCCTGCGCAGGGTTATCGATGGCCTGCGGGCCGTCCCCGACTCCCGAGGGGTACCGAGTGACACCGACTGAACCGCTCCTGGCCCCGGGCCCGGCCGCGCCCCCCGGGGCCGTACGGCCGCCGCTGCCGGTGAAGATGGTGATCGCGGGCGGCTTCGGCGTGGGCAAGACCACGGCCGTCGGCGCGATCTCCGAGATCGAGCCGCTGACCACGGAGGCGTCGATCACCGAGGTCGCGGCCGGCGTGGACGACCTCACGCACACCCCGCGCAAGACCACGACGACCGTCGCGATGGACTTCGGCTGCCTCACCATCGACCCGACGCTGAAGCTGTACCTGTTCGGCACGCCCGGGCAGGAGCGGTTCGGGTTCATGTGGGACGACATCGTGGAGGGCGCGGTCGGCGGGCTCGTCATCGTGGACACCCGCCGGCTGGACGACTGCTACGCGGCCGTCGACTACTTCGAGCACAAGGGCATCCCGTTCGCGGTGGCGGTGAACGCCTTCGACGGGCGGGTGGAGCACACCCTGGAGGACGTCCGCTGGGCGCTGGACGTCTCCGAGGGGGTGCCGGTCGTGGTGTTCGACGCCCGGGAGCGGGGTTCGGTGCGGGACGCGCTGCTCGTCGTGCTCGAACGGGCGCTGGCCCGCACCGAGGGGTAGCCGTCGTCAGCCGCTCCGGCGCACTCCGGGCGACACGGTGAGCCGGGACACCGCCCAGAAGACGGCGAGGGTGGCGAGGGCGAGGCCGGCGACGAGGGTGGCGCCGCCGACGACCTTCTCGTAGTCCTTCTGGTAGAGGCCGTCGATGATGTAGCGGCCGAGGCCGCCGAGGCTGACGTAGGCGGCGATGGTGGCCGTGGAGACGATCTGGATGGCCGCCGTGCGCAGACCGCTGAGGATCAGCGGGAGCGCGACCGGCAGCTCCACCTGGAGCAGCACGCGCGCCTCGGCCATCCCCATGCCCCGGGCCGCGTCCACCGGGGAGGGGTCGACGGAGCGGACCGCCTCGTAGGTGGTGACCAGGATCGGCGGTACGGCGAGCACGACGAGCGGGATCATCACCGGCAGCATGCCGAGGCCGATCCAGATGAACATCAGGATCAGCAGGCCGAAGCTGGGCAGCGCCCGGCCGGCGGTGGCGAGCAGCGCGAGCGCGTTGCCGCCGCGGCCGTAGTGGCCGGTGAGCAGGCCGACGGGCAGCCCGATCACGGCGGCGATCAGGAGCGCTTCCAGGGAGTACGTGACGTGCTCGGCGAACCGGGTGGGGATGCCGTCGTAGCCGTGCCAGTGGGCGCTGTCGTTGAAGAAGGCCTGCGCGAAGTCCAGGACGTTCACCGGGTGGTCCCCTTCCGTGGCATCCAGGGGGTGAGGAGGAGACGGACGAGGACCAGCACCGCGTCGGCGAGGATGCCCAGCACCCCGATGGTCAGCACCGCGTTCACGGCGAGGGCGGGCCGGTGGTAGGTCTGGGCGTCGTACAGCATGTTGCCGAGGGCCCCTTGGTTGCCGATCAGCATGCCGACGCTGACCAGGGAGATGCTGGAGACGGTCGCCACCCGCAGGCCGGCGATGATGGCGGGTACGGCGATGGGCAACTGGACCTGGAAGTAGCGGCGTACGGCTCCGAAGCCCATGGCCTGGGCGGCGGCGAGGGTCTCCGGGGGCACCGAGCGGACGCCGTCCACGATCGCCGGGACCAGCACCACCAGGCTGTAGAGCGCGAGCGGGATCATCACGGTCGTCTCGCTCTGCCCGAAGTAGTCGATGAGGACGACGAAGAAGGCGAGCGAGGGGATGGCGTAGAGCACGGTGGTGATGCCGAGGACGGGCGGGTAGATCCAGCGGAACCGCACACACAGCTGGGCGATCGGCAGCGAGAGCAGCAGCCCGGCCAGCACCGGCAGCAGGGCCTCGCGCAGATGGAGCCCGACGAGGCCGAGGTAGCTGTGCTGGAGGTCGCTCGGGAGGTCGAAGAAGCCGCTCATCGCCCGGCCTTCGCGTCGGCGTGCTCCGCCACCTTGCTGTGGGCGGCCCGGATCGCCTCGCCGATGACCTGCTGGGAGACGACACCGACCGCACGTCCCTCGCCGTCCACCGCGACCGCCCATCCGGTCGGCGAGAGGACGGCGCCGTCGAGCGCGGTGCGCAGCGAATCGGTGCCGGGCACGAACGGACGCCCGTGGTCGAGGAGTCGGTCCCGGTCGATGGCGCCGGCGGTGAGCCGGTCCGGTTCGCTCCAGCCGAGCGGCCGGCCGTCGAGGTCGGTGACGAGGAGGAAGGGGGCCGCCGAGGCCCGGGAGGCGATCCGGTCGGCGTCGGCGTCGATCGGGACGATGGGCGCGGTCTGCAACTCCAGTCCGGCGGAGGGGAAGAAGGAGAGCCGGCGGATACCGCGGTCGGCGCCGAGGAAGTCCTCCACGAAGGAGTCGGCGGGTGCGCTGAGCAGTTCGGCGGGCGGGGCGAACTGGGCGAGCCGGCCGCCGGTGCGCAGCACGGCGACCTTCGTGCCCAGCTTGATCGCCTCGTCGATGTCGTGCGTGACGAAGACGATGGTCTTGCCCAGCTCGTCCTGGATGCGCAGGAGTTCGTCCTGGAGCCCCTTGCGGACGACGGGGTCGACGGCGGAGAACGGCTCGTCCATGAGCAGCACCGGCGGGTCGGCGGCGAGCGCGCGGGCCACGCCGACGCGCTGCTGCTGGCCGCCGGAGAGCTGGTACGGGTACCGCTTGGCGAGCGCGGCATCGAGGCCGACGCGCTCCATCAGCTCGGCGGCCCGGGCCCGGGCCTCCTGCTTGGGCCGGCCGAGCAGGCGGGGCACGGTGGCGATGTTGTCGAGGATGGTGCGGTGCTGGAAGAGACCGGCGTTCTGGATCACGTACCCCATCGACCGGCGCAAGGTGTTGACCGGCTGCTGCCGGATGTCCTGGCCGTCGAGGAGGATGCTGCCCTCGCTGGGCTCCACCATCCGGTTGATCATCCGCAGGGTCGTCGTCTTGCCGCAGCCGGAGGGCCCGACGAGGACGGTGATCGCACGGTCCGGTATCTCCAGCGAGAGCCGGTCGACCGCCACCGTGCCGTCCGGGTACCGCTTCGTGACTGCATCTATCCGTATCAAAACGCCGCGTACCCTTCGGGTCCGACCGATCCTGGCTGACGCGGGGAGAGTCTAGACCGCAAGTGTTTCCGTACTTTGGCGGGAGCGCGCGGAATCGCCCCCGCGGCATCCGCCTACCATGGGTGACGTGTCGTCACTTGATGATCGCGATCAGCAACTGGCACTGCTGTGCGGCCAGTTGCCCGCCCTGCGCAGACTGCACCAGGGCCCGGTCGGCGCGGCGCGGCGGAGAGTCGTCGAGCAGGCCCTCCGGGCCGCCCGGGCGGGCGAACCGATCGAGCCGCACCTCGCCGAACTGGGCCTGCTGGCCGATCCTTGCGACGAGGACGGGGAGTCGGACTTCCGCTCGTCCCGGCCGACCCTAGTCGCCGACGACGGGCCGCACACCGTGACCGGGGCGCACGTCTGCCCGCGCGGAGTCTGCGCCCGGCGGGAGCGGCGGCGGGTGAACCAGGAACTCCCGGTGTGCGAGGTGTTCGACCTGGCCCTGCGTTTCGACGCCGAGAGCTGAGCGGGGCCGGTCGTGCTCACGGGGCTCGTCACGGACGTCGGCCGGAAACTGGCCGAGCGGTGGGCGGCGGCGCTGGTGCTGCCGGGGCTGGTCTTCACCGCGCTCGCGGCGACCGGCCTGGCTCTGGGCCAGCGGCACTGGGCGGACCTGGAGCTGCTGCGGCACCGGCTCCGCGCCCTGACCGCCGGCGGATCGGGTTCCACGCGGACGGCGGTACTGCTGCTCGCGGTGCTGGCCGCGTCCTTCGCCGCCGCGCTGCTCGCCGACGCGCTGGCCGGACCGTACGAGCGTGCGCTGCACGGAAGTTGGCCGCGCCCGCTGCACCCGCTGGCCCGCAGGCTCACCGAGCGCCGGCAGCGCGCCTGGGACAGCCGTGACGCGGCCTGCACGGCGGCCCGGAACACCGGCGCGCTGGCCGAGCGGGAGGCCGAGCGGAACGCGGTCGCCCTGGTCCGGCCGGAGTGCCCCACCTGGACCGGCGACCGGATGCGTGCCCCGGCGACCCGGATCCGGCTGCACTACCGCATCGAACTCGCCGACGTCTGGCCCCGGTTGTGGCTGCTGCTGCCGGACACCACGCGGCTGCCGCTGGCGGAGTCCCGGCAGCGACTGGACGAGGCGACGCGGCTCGGCGGCTGGGCGGTGCTGTACGCGCTGCTGGGCGCGGTGTGGTGGCCGGCCGCGCTGGCCGGGGCGGGCGCGGGCCTGGTCGCCTGCCGACGCGTCCGCGAACGAGCCGAGGAATACGCCGAGTTGGTGGAGTCCGCCGTGGACGTCCACCTCCCCGACCTGTTCGACCGCTTCGACGAAGAGACCCACCCGATACGCCCGACCCTCGGCCACACCATCACCGAACACTTCCGCAAGGGCGCGGGGGCACGCCGGCGGTGACGGGGGAAGGGGCGCGGGGTACGGGGGTGCCGGAGGCGGGCGGCAGTGGCGTGGTGCCGGCCCGTGGGTGGAGGGGTGGGGCTCCAGGAGGCGGGACGCGGGTGTGGCGTCGGGGGCAGAGGTGCGGGGCGGGGCTTCGTGGGCAGATGCGGGGGGTGACTCCGTGAACAGAGGCGCGGGGCGGGCCCCGTCGAGAGGGATGCCGGGCGCGGCTTCGCGGACAGGGGTGCGGAGCGCGGCTCCGTGGACAGGGGGTGCGGACCATGGTGACGGGCAAGGTACCGGGGCGGGAGCCGGCCGGGGAGGACGGGTGGGGCGAGCGGGAGCGGGAGCGAGAGCCAGGAGGTACAACTTCGCAGGCCCACCGGGAGCAAGGGCCGGCCGGTGTCGGTCGGGAGGGGCTGTTACGGGTTGTCCGGGATCGGTTGGACCGGGTCGGTGGGCCGGGTGGTGCCGCGCTGCTGCATGCCGAGGACGCTCGCGTCGAGATCGACGGGCTGCTGCGTCACCTGGTGCTGGCCGACGTGGACGGCGGGCCCGGTGTGGATCAGGAGGTGGCGTACACGCTCGGCGTGGCCCTGCTGGTGCGCGGCAGTGACCGCGGCGACGCCGGTGCGGCGGACGTCCGTATGGGCGTGCTGCTGCTCGGCCCCTTCCACTTCCATCTGCCGGGCACCCCGGACGTGCTGCCGCCGCCGTTGCGCGCCGGGATCGACGAGCTGCTGGGTACCGGTCGGCCCGACGATCCCGAGGCCGCCGTACAGGAGCATGCCGCGGCGCTGACCAACCTCGGCTTTCTGCTGCTGGAACTGGGCACCGGCCTCGCCTGGCCCGAGGCGCTGGAGACGTGCGCCGTGCTGACCCGCGGAGCCCTGCCGCATCTGGCGCCGGAGGGCCCTGACCGGGCGGTAGCCGGCTGCAATCTCGGGTCCGCGCTGCTGATCCTCAGCGGCGTGCCCGGCGGCACCGGGCCGGACCGGCTGGACGAGGCGGTCGAGGTGTTCCGCACCGCGTTCGCCGCCACTCCCCTCGATCATCCGAACCACGCCCGCTGTGCCCACGGCCTCGCCTCGGCGCTGCTGGCCACCGCGGCGAAGACCGAGGACCACACCCTGCTGCCCGAGGTGATCGAGCTGCTGCGGGCGGCGACCCGCACCGCCGGCCCGGACGACGGCAACGCGGCGCGGATGCACTCCGATCTCGGTTACGTCCTCACCCTGCACGCCCAGGGCACCGAGCGGGAGGAGGCCGTCGCCGCGCTCCGCCGCGCCCTCGACCTGACCCCGGCCGAGGACCACGACGAGGTCCGCACCCACCTCGACCGGCTCTCCCGCGCCACGCTGATCGGCCTCCCCCGGGCAGACCCCGCCCGCGCGGCCCGACTCGCCGCGGACGCCGCCGAGGCGTTGCGCCGGCTGCTCGACCTGACGCCGGAGGGCCACCCCGAGCGGGAGGACGTCCGGACACGGCTGGCCGCCAACCTGATCGCCGCGGGCCGGCACCAGGAGGGCTTCGGCCTGCTCGCCGCCGCCGCGCCGATGTTCTCCGGGGACCCGGAGCTGTTGCGCCAGGCCGCGGCGGAGCTGCGTGACGAGGTCATCGGGCCGGACGTGCCGGCCGCGACGGCCGGGCTTCCGCCCGGGCTGCAGGCCGACTCGGACGCCATCGACGCCATCCTGCGCTCGGCGATGTCCGGGGAGGACGGCGGGCACCCCATCGCCGCCGTACTGGACCTGCTCGGCATGGGCCCGCAGGGCGGCGGTGGCGGACGCGGGCAGGAACTGCTCGACTTCGCCAGACTCGTCCTCGGCCACCCGGGGGAGGCATCCCTGGGCGACGTCTTCCACCGGGGCGCGGAGCTGGCGCTGGAGCGCCTCGCCAGGATGCCCGAGGCGGAACGCGCCCAGGCCATCGCCGAGATCCTGCGGGAGGGCACCGCCGAGCCGGCCCCGCCGCGACCGGCCGACACCAGCACCCTGGACGAGATCACGGGCGTCTACGACCGGCTGCTCGCCGCGGCACCGCCGGACTCCCGCGAACACCGTCTGCTGCGGACCGGCCGCTCCACGCTGGTCGTCGCGCGGGCCGCGCACGCGTCGGGCGGCGAGGCGTCCGGGCTGGACCGGATGCGCGAGACACTGCCGCTGCTCCGCGAGCTGTACGAGGGACTGCCGCAGCTGGTGGAGGACGTGGGCCTCCGCTCCGAGCTGTTCGCGGGGCACGCGTCGCTGGCGTTCGCGTACGACTCGCCGTTCGAGCACATCCAGGCCCTGGAGGACGGCGTCCGCGGTGCCCGCCGTGCGCTGGCCGCGCTGACGCCGGGCACCCGGGAGTACGACGACACCCGCGCGACGCTGGCCATGCACCTGTTCACCCGGCACGGGATCTGGTCGGAGGAGGCCGAGTACGCCGAGGCCGAGACCCTCGCCCGGGAGCTGACCGCCGACACCGAACCGGACCTGCGCACCGTCCTTCTGGTGCACCAGTGGGCCTCGGCCGCGCAGAACCGTGTCCAACGTGCGCAGCTGCTGGAGGCGGAACCGTCCGGGGCCGGGCGCTCGCCCAGCCTGATCGTCCGGTTCGCCTCCGACGGCGCCGCCCAGGCACTGGACCGGCACGACCCGGTGGGGGCACTGGAGACGCTGGAGGACGGCCGGGCCCATCTGCTGTCCACCGCGCTGAACGCCCGCCGGGAGCTGGCCGCCCTGCGCGGCGCCGACGCCGCCCTGCACTCCCGGCTGCGGTCCGCCCTGGACCGGCTGCGCACCCTGCGACGGAGCGTGGATCCCGGCCGCTGGCCCGGCCCGGAGGAGCTCGCCGAGCAGCGCGCCGCCGGTGAGCACGCGGCCCGCCTGATCACCGAGTTGCAGCAGCGGCCGGACTTCCGGCGGTTCCTCACCCCGCTGCCGCTCGCCCTGGACGACCTGCGGCCGGCCGCCGCGGAGGGGCCCGTGGTGAGCGTCAACGTCCATCCGCGCCGCTGCGACGCGCTGGTGCTGGGTCCCGACGGACTGCTCCCGGTTCCGTTGCCCGGGCTGGACGCCGCCGGGCTGGCCGCGCAGGCCGAGTCCTTCCGGCTGGCCGTCGACGCGCTCACGGCCGGCCCGCGCGATCCGCTGTTCGCGAGGGCGCGGGAGATCTTCATCGGCACGCTGGCCTGGCTGTGGGACGTACTGGCCGAACCGGTCCTGGACGCCCTGGGGTTCAGCGGGCCGCCCGCCCCGGGCACGCCCTGGCCCCGGCTGTGGTGGTCGCCGTCCGGCGTGCTCAACTCCTTCCCGCTGCACGCCGCCGGGCACCACGGGCCGGGCGCGCCCGCGGGGGCGGCCGTCCTGGACCGGGTGGCCTCCTCCTACACGCCGACGCTGCGCGCCCTGCTGTACAGCAGGGCCCGCCGGCGTGCCGCGCCGGGCCGGCGCGGAGTCCTCGCGGTGGCCATGCCCCGGACGCCCGGGCAGGCGCCGCTGGCCCGGACCGTCGCCGAGACGGAGGCGGCGGTCGCGGCGAGCGGCGGCGGCCGGCTGATCGGGCCGGACGCCACCCGGGCGGCGGTGCGCGGCGCGCTGCTGAACGCAGCCGTGGTGCACTTCGCGTGCCACGCCGACAGCGACCCCGAGGACGCCGCGGCGGGCCGGCTGCTGCTCGCCGACGGCGACCTGCACGTCGGCGAGATCGCCGAACTACACCTGGAGTCAGCCGAGTTGGCGTATCTATCGGCCTGCGGGACGGCCCGCGGCAGCGCCTCGCCGGCCTTCGTCGACGAGGTCATCCACCTCGCCTCGGTGTTCCAGCTGGCGGGCTACACCCAGTCGGTGGCCACGCTCTGGGAGGTCGGGGACGCCTTCGCCGCCGAGGCCGCCGCCGCCTTCCACCGCATCCTGGCCCCGGCCCTGCCGGCGTCCGCCCCGCTGCCCGCGGCACTCGCCCTGCACGACACGGTCCGCGCGCTGCGCGCGGCCCGCCCGGAGCGCCCCTGGACCTGGGGCGCGCTGGTGCACGCCGGCGCCTGACCGGACGGGCGACGGACACCGGGGGCCAGAGAGGTTCAGCGGCTCACCGGCTCCTGCGCCGTCGCGCCCGGCGGCGGTCCCTGCCGGGTGTGCGGCCGGGCCGCGAGGATGGCGACGTCGTCCTCGGCGTGCCGGGCGTCCAGCCGGCCGAGGATGCTGTCCAGGACGGCCTCGACGGTGTCGCCGGCGGCGAAGCGCAGGGCGGCCAGCCGGCCCAGGGAGTGGTCGATGTCCTCGCCGCGGCGCTCCACGAGCCCGTCGGTGAACAGCACGAGGGTCTCGCCGGGCGCCAGCCGGTGGGTGGCCGACCCGTACCCGCCGAGCCCGGTGGCCAGCGGAGGTCCGACCGGCACCGACAGCAGCCTGACCGTGCCGTCCTGGCCGATCAGCGCGGGCGGCAGATGCCCGGCGCTGGCCAGCGTGATCTGGCCCCGGCCGGGGTCGACGCGGGCGAGCAGGCAGGTGGCGGGCCTGCGGTCCTCCTCCCCGGAGGCGATGTCGTCCATCTGGCGCAGCACCCGGTGCGGGGGGAGGTCGGTGGAGGCGATGTAGCGCAGGGAGGTGCGGTAGGCGTTCATGTCGACGGCGGATTCGAGGCCGTGCCCCATGACGTCGCCGACGACCAGCAGGGTCCGGCCGAAGTGCAGCCGGACCGTCTCGCACCAGTCGCCGCCGACCAGCACGCGCCGGCCGGCCGGCAGATAGCGGACGGCGACGTCCAGGTTGGGGTGCGGCCGGCCCGGCTCGGCGAGCAGGGCCCGCTGCAGATCGCCCGCGGTACGGCTGACCTGCTCATACTCCTGGGCGTGCCGGAGGTGGGAGGCGGCGCGCTCGGCGAGCAGGGCGAGGAGTTCGGCCTCCGCCCGGCGCGGCGGGTCCCCGGGCCGTGCCCACACCAGGACGCCGTACCGGTCGTCCCCGCTGGTCAACGCGGCGCACAGGGCGGCTCGGGTGCGGCTGCGGCCCACGTGCTCCAGCCAGGGTTCCGGGGCCGCGTCGACGGCCGGCCGGCCCAGCTCGCGGGCCGCCGCGGTGGCCCATCGGGCGTCGGGCAGCAGGTCGGCGTCCCCGGTGATCGCGTCGTACCCGGAGAGGGTGTCGCCCGTGCGGCGCAGTACGGCGGCGGCTCCGCCGGCCAGCCGCACCGCGGTCCGGGTCAGCTCGGTGCAGGTGGTGGCCGCGTCGAGGGTCGTACCGATCCCGGCCAGCGCCGCGCGCAGGCCGCCGAGCCGCGCGGCGGTGTCCGCCGCCTCCCCGGGGCCGTGCTCCTCCCCGCCGCGGCAGGCATCGCCCAGGCGGCGGTCACCGTCGGTGAGAAGGTGCCTGCGACGGGACCGGATCCACCGCGCCACACCCAACATCCTCACAGAATCTCAAACCGGGGCGATCCGGGCACCAGCCCCGGTCGAAACCCTTGCGGCAGGGCCGCAGGTTCCTCCGCTCAGCCCTCCTCGGGGGCCAGGCGCAGCGAGATGGAGTTGATGCAGTACCGCTGGTCGGTCGGGGTCGGGTAGCCCTCGCCCTCGAAGACGTGCCCGAGGTGGGAGCCGCAGCGGGCGCAGCGCACCTCGGTGCGGACCATGCCGTGGGAGCGGTCCTCGACCAGTTCCACCGCGTCGGTGTCCTTCGGGTCGTAGAAGGACGGCCAGCCGCAGTGCGACTCGAACTTGGTGCCGGAGGTGAACAGTTCGGCACCGCACGCACGACAGGAGTAGACACCCTTGGTCTTCGTGTCCGTGTACTCACCGGTGAAGGCCGGCTCGGTGGCGGCCTGGCGCAGCACCGCGTACTCGGCCGGGTTCAGCTCAGCGCGCCACTGCTCGTCCGGCTTCTCGACGTCGTACGACATCAGTTCTCAGCCCCTTTACTGCGACAGGCGGTCCAGGATCAGCGGGCCCAGGTCGGTCACGTCGCCCGCGCCCATGGTGAGAACGAGATCACCGGGCTTCGCCATTCCCGCGATCACCGCCGGGATCTCCGCCCTGTCGTGCACGGCGGTGACGTCGGCGCCGGCCGCGCGCGCGGCCTCGATGATCAGCTCGCTGGTCACACCGGGGATCGGGTCCTCGCGCGCCGGATAGATGTCCAGGACCACGGAGGCGTCGGCGAGGGCCAGCGCCTGCCCCATCTCCTTGCCCAGCTCCTGGGTGCGGGAGAACAGGTGCGGCTGGAAGACGACGAGGATACGGGCATCACCGGCGGCGGCGCGCATGGCCTCCAGGTCGGCGGTCATCTCGGTCGGGTGGTGGGCGTAGGAGTCGATCACCTGGACGCCGGCCGCCTCGCCCTTGAGCTGGAGGCGCCGCTTGACGCCGGTGTAGGCGGCGAGCGCGGGCGCCAGCTCGGCGGCCGGGATGCCGAGGGCGGCGCCGGCGGTGAGGGCGGCGACGGCGTTGAGGGCGTAGTGCCGGCCCGGCACGGACACCCCGAAGGTCAGCTCCTGCCCGTCGAGCACCACGGTGACCTGGCTCTTCAGGCCCTGCGGGACGATCGACAGCACGCGTACGTCCGCGTCGGCGGCCTCGCCGTAGGTCACCACCCGCACGTCGCGCGCCGTGACGCGCCGGGTCAGCTCCCGGGCGCCCTCGTGGTCCGCCGACACGACCAGGGTGCCGCCCTCGGTGATCCGGTCCACGAACGTCTCGAAGGACTCGTAGATCTCGTCCATCGAGGCGTAGTTGGCGTGGTGGTCCAGCTCGACGTTGAGGACGATGGCGACCTCGGGCGCGTACTTGTGGAAGCTGCGGTCCGATTCGTCGGCCTCGGCGACGAAGATGTCGCCCTCGCCGTGCAGTGCGTTGGAGCCGGGCGCGTCCAGGTCGCCGCCGATGGCGTACGACGGCTTCAGGCCCAGCTCGCTCAGCGAGACCGCCAGCATGGAGGTGGTGGTGGTCTTGCCGTGGGTGCCGGCCACGGCGATGGGCCGCAGGCCCCGCATCAGCGCGGCCAGCGCGTCGGAGCGGTGCACCACCGGGATGCCCAGCTCGGCGGCGCGGGCCAGCTCCGGGTTGTCCTCGCGGATCGCCGACGACACGACGACACAGCTGGCGCCGTCGGCGAGGTGCTCGGCGGCGTGCCCGATGTGCACGGTCGCGCCGAGTGCCCGCAGCGCCTCGGCGGTCGCCGACTCCTTGGCGTCGCTGCCGGCCACCTCGGCCCCACGCTGCGCGAGGATCTTGGCGATGCCCGACATCCCGGCGCCGCCGATGCCGATGAAGTGCGGTCGGTCCATGGCGGTAGGAAGGCCGGGTGCCATGCGTTTCTCCCCAGAGACGGTACGAGCTAGAGCAGGCCTAGCCTATGCGCTGCGGCGCGGGCCCCTTCGCAACGAGGGGCACCGGCACGGCCGACGGGGCGGCACTCCCCCTACACCTTGCTGTGCGAGAAGAGCTTGAGCACGGGCACCCCGACCTTGTGCCGGGCCCGGGAAGCCCAGTCCCGGTGGAAGAACTCCTCCACGTAGTGCGGATCGGTCAGCACGATCACCTCGTCCGCGTCCACGTCGGCGACCAGGGACTTCAGCGCGTCCAGCGGGTGGTCCTCGACCAACCGCCCCTCCGCCTCGCTCCCCGCGGCGTGCAGCGCCTGGAGCGACACGTCGAGGGCCCGCTGCCCCACGCTCCGCGCCTCCTGGCCCTCCGGGGTCTCCCGCTCGCGAACCGCCTCGTCGAGTTCGCCGAGCGCGATGTCGTCGATGGCCCGCAGCAGCCGGTCCGCCTGGTCGCCGCGGGGCTGGAGCAGCACGTGGAAGGAGACGGGCTCGTCTCCGTGCAAGGTGGTGACGAACTCCACGTCGGCGGTCGTCAAGGCCTTCTCGATCATCAGAACGCTTGTGAACACCAGGCGCCTCTTCTCCTTAGAGGGCCCGGCAGGGCCCCTGCGGAAACCATCCTTCCCCGTGATCGCACGGGTACTGCCGCACTAAGTTTGCCCGCCGGAAGCTAACCGGAACGGCAGATTCCGCCGATTTCAGGGCCGACGGTAACGACCGAACAGAAATCCGTCCTCCTCCAGCAGCGACACGAGCGCGAACCGGTGCGGCACGGCGACCGACGGGCCCCCGGCGATGCGCTGCGCGTCCCCCGCGGTGAGCGTCGGCGAGAGGGTCAGGCACAGCTCGTCCAGCACGTCCGCGGCGATCAGCTGGCCGAGCAGCCGGGGACCGCCCTCGGTGAGCAGCCGGGTGTGGCCGAGGTCGGCCAGGGCCCGCACCGCGCGCGCGGGCTCCACACCCCGGCCCTCACCGACGATCACCACCCGGGCGCCGGCCTTCTCGGCGGCGGCGACCCGGTCGGGGGCGGCCGCGGCACCGGTCAGGACCAGCGTCGGCACCAGGGGCGAGGTGAACAGCGGCAGCGTGAAGTCCAGATCCAGGCTCGCGCTGACCACCGCGATCGCCGGAGCCGGGGCCTGTCCGGCGGCCGCGCGGGCCGTGGCGAACTCAGCCCGCGCGCGGGCGGGACGGTACCCCTCCTGCCGTACCGTTTCCGCGCCGACCACGACGACGTCCGCGAGCGCGCGCAGAGTGCCGAAGACGCGCATGTCGGTGGCGCTGGAGATGGGCTGCGAGCGGCCCTCGTGCTGGGCGGCGCCGTCGAGGGAGGAGACCATGTTGGCCCGCAGCCAGGGCCGCGGGGCGCCCGGCGCGGACTCCGGGTAGGCGTAGGCGGCGGCCAGCTCGGCGAGGCTCCACTCCCGGTCCACCAGGGCGTCGGCGCCGAAGGGCCCGTCGACGACCGGACGAGCCCCACCAGCAGCGACACCGGCACCGGCGACACCCTCAGCACCGCCGACCCCAAGCGCACCGAACCCCGCCCGAGCCCCGCAGGCCCCGCCTGCCGCACCCGCCCCCTCTTCTCCCGCATCCGGAGCGGAGCCCCCTGCCCCCGGACCGGCGCCCTCCGCATCCACACCGGAGGCTCCCGCACCCCCGCCAGGGGCCTGGGCTGCTGTTTCTTCGGTCACAGGGAACAGGCGTCGCATGTCGTGCAGTGTGACACGGCGCTTAGCATGGAGAACTGTGTCGTCCTCCACCGCCGCCCCCGGATCCAGCCGTCTGCCGGACGCGGGCCCCATATCCCTGTGCGCGCGTGAGCCGCACGTCCCCGCGGACCGCCTGGTCGCCGAGATGGTGCCGCCCCCGCGCTTCGACTCGGTCCGCTTCGCCACGTACATTCCGGACCCGAACCAGCCCAGCCAGACCGAGGCCGTCGGGGTGCTGGAAGGCTTCGCGGCCGGGCTCGGCGGCGCGCACGCCTCCGGTGCCGGCAGGCGCGGCCTCTTCGGTTTCGGCCGGGCCAAGGCCAAGGCCCCGGCGGGACCGCGCGGGGTGTACCTGGACGGCGGCTACGGCGTCGGCAAGACCCACCTGCTCGCCTCCCTGTGGCACGCCACCCCGGCCGATCCGTCCCGCAAGGCGTTCGGCACCTTCGTGGAGCTGACCAACCTGGTCGGCGCGCTCGGCTTCCAGCAGACGGTCCGGACGCTCTCCGGGCACAGTCTGCTGTGCATCGACGAGTTCGAGCTGGACGACCCCGGTGACACGGTCCTCGTGTCGACGCTGCTCGGCAAGCTGGTCGAGGCGGGCGTGGCGCTCGCCGCCACCTCCAACACGCTGCCGGGCAAGCTGGGCGAGGGCCGCTTCGCCGCCGCCGACTTCCTGCGCGAGATCCAGGGCCTGTCGGCCCACTTCCGCGCCCTGCGCATCGACGGCGAGGACTACCGCCACCGCGGCCTGCCCGAGGCCCCGGCGCCCTTCTCGGACGAGGAGGTCATGAAGACCGCCTACGCCACCGAGGGCGCGTCGCTGGACGACTTCCCGCAGCTGCTGGAGCACCTGGCCAGGGTGCACCCGAGCCGGTACGGCGCGCTGACCGACGGGCTGCGGGCGGTCTGCCTGACCGGCGTGCAGCCCGTGCCGGACCAGTCGACCGCGCTGCGGCTGGTGGTCCTCGCCGACCGGCTCTACGACCGCGAGGTCCCGGTGCTGGCCTCGGGGCTGCCGTTCGACAAGCTGTTCAGCGAGGAGATGCTGAAGGGCGGCTACCGCAAGAAGTACTTCCGCGCGATATCCCGGCTCACCGCACTGGCCCGGGACGCGAAGGGACTGATCGGCGCCTAGCCGGCCATTAGTCGATCAAACCCTCACGGGTCAAGGGCGGATTCACGCCAAGGGACCCGCACTTTTCACTCTCTCTTGTGCGCGTAACGCGCAGTTAACCCTGCAAAGGACTTTGCAGGGTTAACGTGTTTCTTGACCATCCATTGACCAACACTTGGTCTGGACAAGAAGCGTCAACGCGCCGGAGGGAGGCTCATGTTCCGAGGTACGACAGCCCGGACCCTGCTCGCCCTCCTCGGCGCGACGCTGCTCGCGCTCCAGCTCTTCTCTCCCACGCGAACCTTCGCACCCGCGCACACTTTCGGTCAGGCACTGGCCAAGACGGAGACCGGAATTGTCCCCTCCGCGCCTGTGGTGCGCGAGGGGGCGGAGACGGTCCGCGCTCCCGGCCGCACGGGTGAGCCCGTGGGCCTCCCGCATGTGCGTGACCGGCATCGCGGCCCGGCGTCCACCTGGTCCCAGGAGCACCCGCTCATATCCGGCCGGGCGGCCGGTGCGGGCCCCTCGGAGCCCGTCGCCGCCCCGCACGGCCACGCTCCGAGACTCTCCAGAGCCCACACCCCGGCAGCGCTTCAGGTCTTCCGCTGCTGAGGGCCGGGCCGCGCGCTCTTCCCCCCACACAACACCGTTCAAGTCCGACGCGCCGGGCAGGCGCGCCAGGAGGAACCCATACATATGCAGCCCCTCATCGACAACGCCCGTACCTTCGGACAGCGCCCTGAGGAGTTCGCCAAGCTCGCCGAAGGCCAGTCCCCGCAGGTGCTGTTCATCACCTGCTCCGATTCCCGGGTCGTCCCGGCCCTGATCACGGGCGCCCGCCCCGGCGAGCTGTTCGAGCTGCGCACCGCGGGCAACATCGTCCCGCCCTACGCCTCCGAACACCCCACCAGTGAGGCCGCCACCATCGAGTACGCCGTGGAGGTGCTCGGCGTCCGCGACATCGTGGTCTGCGGCCACTCGCACTGCGGCGCCGTCGGCGCCCTGGTGCGCGGGGACGACCTGACCGCCGTACCGGCCGTGCGCGACTGGCTGGCGCACGCCACCCCGCGCCCGGACGGCGCGGCCGAGGACCCGGAGGTCGCCGAGGGCGTGCAGAGCCACGTCCTGACCCAGCTGCTGCGGCTGCGCTCGTACCCCTGCGTCGAGCGGAAGCTGGCGGAGGGTCAGCTCGGCCTGCACGCCTGGTACTACGAGGTGCACACCGGCGCCGTACGGACGCACCGCCCGCAGTCCGACACCTTCGAGGCCCTGTGAGCGCGCCGATGAACAGCACTCTCATATCCCGTTTCCCCCATCTGAGGCAGGACTTCGCCGCCTCGCTCGTCGTCTTCCTGGTCGCGCTGCCGCTGTGTGTGGGCGTGGCCGTCGCCTCCGGAGTGCCGGCCGAACTCGGCCTGGTGACCGGCATCGTGGGCGGCCTCGTCACCGGGCTGATGCGCGGCAGCAGCCTGCAGGTGTCGGGGCCGGCCGCCGGTATGACCGTGCTCGTCTTCGAGGCGGTCGAGGAGTTCGGGCTGCCCGTGCTCGGCGTGCTGGTGCTCGCCGCCGGGGTGCTCCAGATCGCCATGGGCCTGCTGCGGCTCGGGCGCTACTTCCGCGCCATCTCGGTCTCCGTCGTGGAGGGCATGCTGGCCGGAATCGGCCTGGTGCTCATCGCCGGGCAGCTGTATCCGGCCCTGGCGGCGAAGGCTCCCGACTCCGGCCTCGGCAAGCTCGCCGGGCTGCCCGGAGCGTTCTGGGACGCCTTCCGTGACACCGGGGCACTGGTCTCGCTCGCGGTGTGCGCGGGCACGATCGCGGTGCTGCTGCTGTGGAAGCACACCCCGGCGAAGCTGCGCGCGGTGCCCGGTCCGCTCGCCGCGGTCGGGCTCGCCACGCTGGCCACGCTCGCGCTGAGCCTGCCGGTGGCCACGGTGGAGGTGCGGGGGCTGCTCGGCTCCGTCCAGCCCCCGCCGCTGAGCGCCTTCGGCGAGCTGGCCGGCGTCGGGCTGCTCGGCACGGTCGCCGCCTTCACCCTGATCGCGTCCGCCGAGTCGCTGTTCAGCGCGGCGGCCGTGGACCGGCTGCACTCCGGGCCGCGCACCCAGTACAACCGGGAACTCATCGCCCAGGGCGCCGGCAACACGGTGTGCGGGCTGCTCGGCGCGCTGCCGATGACCGCGGTGATCGTGCGCAGCGCGGCCAACGTCCAGGCAGGCGCCCGTACGAAGGCCTCCCGGGTGCTGCACGGCGTCTGGCTGCTGCTGTTCGCGGCGCTGCTGCCCGGCGTGCTCGCCTACATCCCGATCCCGGCCCTCGCGGGCATCCTGGTCCACGCGGGCGCCAAGCTGGTCCCGGTCCGGGCGCTGGCCGCGCTCTGGCGCGAGCACCGCGGGGAGGCGCTGGTCCTCGCCGCCACGGCCGTCTCCATCGTGGCGGTCAGCATGTTCGAGGGCGTGCTCATCGGTCTCGCGCTGGCGGTGGTGAAGACCGCCTGGGAGGCCTCGCACGTCCGGCTGGAGGTCGTCGACAAGGGCGCGGGGCCGATCGAGGCGTACCTGTCAGGCAACGCGACCTTCCTGCGCCTGCCGAAGATCCTGGACAGCCTGGAGTCGCTGCCCCAGGACCGTCCGGTCCGGCTCGAACTGTCCGGGCTGCACCACCTGGACCACGCCTGCCGTACGGCCCTGGAGAACTGGGCCGCCCGGCACAGCGCCGCCGGCACGGAGCCGGTGAAGCTGCTCACGGCCGCGTGAGGGCCCGCCCGTGGGGCCGGGGCGCCGAGAACCCTCGGCAACCCGGCCCCACGGGCCTATCGTGGCAACAGCAGGCAAAACCGACCTCTGTGCGAGGAGGTCACCATGGTCGAAGACCTCGTGGTGGCCCTGGCGGCGGCTGGCTCCGCCGGTGTGGTCTACCTGGCGTCGGCGGCGCGGGTGGTCAAGCAGTACGAACGCGGTGTGCTGTTCCGGCTCGGCCGGGTGACGGGGGACGTACGGGCGCCGGGTCTGAACCTGATCGTCCCCTTCGTGGACCGGCTGCAGAAGGTCAACATGCAGATCGTGACGATGCCGATCCCGGCCCAGGAGGGCATCACCCGCGACAACGTCACGGTCCGGGTGGACGCGGTGGTCTACTTCCGCGTGGTCGACGCGACGAGCGCCCTGATCAAGGTCGAGGACTACAAGTTCGCGGTGTCGCAGATGGCGCAGACGTCCCTGCGGTCGATCATCGGCAAGAGCGATCTGGACGATCTGCTGTCCAACCGCGAGAAGCTCAACCAGGGCCTGGAGCTGATGATCGACAGCCCGGCCGTCGGCTGGGGCATCCAGGTCGACCGGGTCGAGATCAAGGACGTGTCCCTGCCGGACACCATGAAGCGGTCGATGGCCCGCCAGGCCGAGGCGGACCGGGAGCGCCGGGCCCGGATCATCAACGCCGACGCCGAACTGCAGGCCTCCAAGAAGCTCGCCGAGGCCGCCCAGCAGATGTCCGACACCCCGGCCGCGCTCCAGCTGCGGCTGCTGCAGACGGTGATGGCGGTGGCGGCCGAGAAGAACTCCACGCTGGTCCTGCCCATCCCGGTGGAGCTGCTGCACTTCCTGGAGCGCGGCGGGCAGCCACCGCTCCCGGAGGGCCGGCCGCACCCCGAACCCCACACCGACGGCGGACCGCGTCCTGACTAGGGGGCTCCGTACCGGCCCGGCGGACGGAAGGAGTGCCCATGGCGAAGCACCCGGCCAGGAAGCGGAGCGGGACACTGCGGGAGCTGCTGCGGCTTCCGCAGGGCGAGCGGATCGACCTGACCGGGTACGACGCCCGAGCCACGCCCGGCGCCCCGGACGACAAGCAGGCAGCGCGGGCGGACGCGGAACGCACCGGTCGGCGCCTGGCCGGACTCCAGGAGCGGCTCTGGGCGGCGGGCACGGCGGGTGACCACCGCCGGGTGCTGCTCGTGCTGCAGGGCATGGACACCAGCGGCAAGGGCGGCACGGTCAAGCACGTCATCGGCCATCTCAACCCCTCCGGCTGCCGTATCGAGGCGTTCAAGGCGCCCACCGAGGAGGAACGCGCGCACGACTTCCTCTGGCGGGTGCGGCGCGCGCTGCCGGGGCCCGGCGAGATCGGCATCTTCGACCGCTCGCACTACGAGGACGTCCTCGTCGCGCGGGTCCGGCATCTGGCCCCGCCCGCCGAGATCGGCAGCCGTTACGGCCTGATCAACGACTTCGAGCGGGATCTGGCCGAGGACGGCGTGACCCTCGTCAAGTGCTTCCTGCACCTCTCCTACGAGGAGCAGAAGCGCCGGCTGCTGCGCCGCCTCGACCGTCCCGCCAAGCACTGGAAGTTCACCCCCGCCGACATCGACGAGCGCGCCCTGTGGCCCGCCTACCAGGAGGCGTACGAGCTGGCCCTGGAGCGCTGCGCGGCCCCGCACGCACCCTGGTACCTGGTCCCGGCGGACCACAAGTGGTACCGCAACTGGGCGATCGGCCGACTGCTGCTGGAGCATCTCCGAGCCCTCGACCCGCGGTATCCGGAGCCCGGCTTCGACGTCGCGCAGTGCCGCGAGCGACTGCTGAAGGAGACGTGAGACGGACCGGGTGCGCGGCCTCGCCGGGCCGGGGTACCCGGCGGGCATGCATGAGCAGCGGAAGATCACCGGTTCGTACTGGCTGCGGACCGCTCCCGGGCCGGCCCACCCCGCGCTGGACGCGGATCTCGCGGTGGACGTGGCCGTCGTCGGCGCGGGCATCGCCGGGCTGAGCACCGCCCATGAGCTGGCCCGGGCCGGGCTGCGGGTGGCGGTGCTGGAGGCCGGGCGGGCGGCGGGCGGGGTCACCGGCCACACCACCGCCAAGCTGACCGCGCAGCACACGCTGGTCTACGACCGGCTGCGGCGCACCCGGGGGCCCGAGGGGGCGCGGCTGTACGCCCGGTCGCAGTCGGAGGCGATCGAGCACGCGGCGGCGCTGGTGGCCGAGCTGGGGATCGACTGCGAGTGGGAGACCAGGGACGCGTACACCTATGTCCGGGACCGGTCGCGGGTGGCCGAGGTGGAGGCGGAGGCGGAGGCCGCCCGGGAGGCGGGGCTGCCGGCCGCGTTCACCGAGGAGACCGGGCTGCCGTTCCCGGTGGTGGGCGCGGTCCGGGTGACCGGGCAGGCCCAGTTCCATCCGGTCAAGTACCTGCGGGCGCTCACCGCCGCCCTCCTCGCGCTCGGCGGCCAGGTGTACGAGCGGACGCGGGTCACCGGTCTGGCGGAGGCCGAGCCGTGCCGGCTGACGACCGAGGCGGGCGCCACGGTGATCGCCCGGGACGTGGTGATCGCCACGCATTACCCGGTGTTCGACCGGGCCCTGCTGTTCACCCGGCTCTCCCCGCGCCGGGAGCTGGTCGTCGCCGGGCCGCTGGGCGACGGCCCGGACCCGCACGGCATGTACATCACGCCGGAAGAGAACACCCGCTCGGTGCGCACCGCGCCCTACGGCACGGCCGGGCAGCGGCTGCTCGTGGTCACCGGGGAGCACTTCACACCCGGCACCGGCGATCCGCGGGCCGGTTTCGGCCGGCTCGCCGACTGGGCCGAGGCGCACTTCCCCGGGGTGACGCCGGAGCATGCCTGGGCCACCCAGGACAACGAGTCCACCGACTCCGTCCCGCTGGTCGGCCCGTTCCACCCGGGCGCCCGGCACACCTATGTGGCCACCGGGTTCGGCGGCTGGGGCCTGAGCGGCGGCATCATGGCCGGGCTGCTGCTGACCGCGCTGATCACCGGCCGGGACTGCGCCTGGCGCGAGCTGTACGACCCGCGCCGGCTGAAGCCGGTGGTGCGGGAGGCCCCGTCGCTGCTGCGGACGCAGGCGGAGGTGGCCCGGCACTTCGTCGGCGACCGGCTGAAGCCGTCGGCCTCGGTGGACGGCCTGGCGCCCGGCGACGGCGCGCTGGTCCGGTCCGGCGGCGAACGGCTCGCCGTGCACCGCGACGAGGAGGGCGCCCTGCACGCCGTGTCGGCCCGCTGCACCCATCTCGGCTGCCTGGTCTCCTTCAACCGCGCCGAACGCGCCTGGGAGTGCCCCTGCCACGGCTCGCGCTTCGCCGTCGACGGCACGGTGCTCCAGGGCCCGGCGGTCAGGCCGCTGGAACGGCGCGAGCTCGACTGACCGAGGGGACGACTCCGGCCGGCCCGGGAGAAACCCCGCCGCACGGGTGACAGCGCCGCCGCGTCGGACGACAAATATTCATATAAGTAGATATTCAGCCTTACGTTCGTGGCGTGATCCCAGTAGCACGAGCACGCCGCATCGCCGCCGTCTGCGCCCTGGGCGCGGCCCTCACCGCCTGCGGGACCGCAGGCCCCGCCCGCCAGGCCCCGGCCCGGTCCCCCGGGTCCGCGGCTCCGTCCGCCGCCCGTCCGCCCGTGCTCGCGCCGGGCCCCGGCGGGCTGACCCCGGTCTTCGAGCACGGGCCGCGCACCCACGGCAAGACCGTCGCGTTCACCTTCGACGCCGACATGACCGCCGACCAGGGGCCCCGCGCGGCCTCCGGCGAGCACTTCGACAACCCGGGCCTGATCGCCGCCCTGCGGGCGCTGAAGGTGCCGGCGACCGTGTTCATGACCGGCAGGTGGGCCGACCAGTACCCGGCCGAGGCCCGCGACCTGGCCCGCGACCCGCAGTTCGAGGTCGCCAACCACTCCTGGAGCCACTACGCGTTCACCGCCGACTGCTACGGCCTGCCGACCGTCGACGCCGACGGCATGCGGGCGGACGTCCAGCGGGCGTACACCTCCCTGCGCAAGGCGGGCGTACCGCACCCGATGCCGTACTTCCGCTTCCCCGGCGGCTGTTACGACCAGCGGGCGCTGCGCGAACTCAGCGGCCTCGGGGTGACCGCGGTGCAGTGGGACGTGGTGAGCGGTGACGCGTTCGCCACCGACGCCGACGCGGTGGCCCGGCAGGTGCTCGACGGGGTGAAGCCGGGCTCGGTGGTCGTCATGCACTGCACCCGCAGCGCCGCCCCGACGACCGAGCAGGTCGTCCGCACGGTCGTACCGGAACTGCGCGAGCGAGGCTACCGGTTCGTGAAGGTCTCCGAACTGATCGGGCAGAGCGGCGGACACCGGTGACCGTCCTACGCTGAGGGCATGAGCGACGAGGACTACTGCACGATCGTCGAGACGGTGAAGCCGGCGAAGGCCGACGGGCCGCCGTACGCAGACTGCGTGCTGTGCCGGGAGCCCACGGAGTACCCGGAGTCGTACAAGGGCATCACGCTGTGTCCCGTGTGCGAGTGGCAGGAGGCGCAGCGCACCGCCTGCTCAGGGTGACCGGCGGGCGGTGAGGTGGGCCGCGGCGGCGAAGGCGGCGGCCGTGAGCAGGGCCGCGCCGGCCAGCGGCAGCAGCGGCAGCGGTGCCCGGCCGGTCTGCGAGCCGGTGACCAGGCCGCTGACCGCGGCCTGCGCCGGCGATCCGGCCAGCACCACCGCGAGCAGCGCGCCGAGCAGCATCGCGGGCACCGCACGGCCGGTGGAGCGCAGCACCGGGCGGTTGGTGAGCGCGCCGACGGCCGTGCCGATCAGCGCGCAGGCGAGGACGGCCGGCAGCCCCGCCGCGGCGGCGCGCGGCGCAGGGACGTGGACCCGGTGGCCGTTGCTCGCCGGGTCGCTGATCAGCAGCACGACCACGGTGGCCGCGACCCCGAGCAGCATGGCCGCGAACAGGGCGGTGAGCAGGCAGGCCAGATGCGCCCGGGCGGGTCCGCGGGCGGCGGCGACACAGGCACGGGCCGCGGCCGGCTCGCCGGTGGCACAGATCCGTACCAGCCAGGCCGCGACCGGCAGCAGGCCGGCGGCCGTGTAGCCGAGCGAGTCCAGGACCGGCTCGCCGCTCCGCACCCCGATCCCCAGGAACGCGGTGTACAGGATCACCGGCGGCAGCCAGCGCTGGGAGCGCAGCAGCAGGTCGGCCTGGTAGCGCAGGAGCGCGGTCATGGGCGGCTTCCGGGGTCGGGGGGCGGCGCGTCGGCGGGCTCGACGCGCACCACGTGCCAGGGCGGGCGGGCCGTGAGCAGGGCGCGCAGCAGGACGTCGGAGTGGGAGGCGGGGACGGTGAGGCGGTAGTCGCCGGGGGCGGTCTCCTCGACGGAGACCTGGATCCGTGCGGCGTCCGGCGGCAGGTGCCCGCCCGCCGGTCCCCGAGCGGTGACGAGGGTGACCGGACCGGCCGGCGGACTCCCCGGGTCCGTACGGAGTTCCAGAGCGCCGTCGGTCACCGCGTAGGTCGCGTCCGGTGCTCCGGCGAGCCGGCCCGGGTCGTGGTCCACGAACACCACGGCTCCCCCGGCGGCCGTCCGCTCGGCCACCGCCCGCTCCAGCTCGGCCCGCGCCGCCGCGTCGAGGCCGGTCCACGCCTCGTCCAGCACCAGCAGCTCCGGGTCGCCGAGCAGGGCCTGGGCGACGGCGACCTTCTGGCTGCTGCCCTTGGACAGCCGCGCCATCGGCGTACCGGCGTACGCGCCCGCGCCGAACCGCTCCAGCCAGGTGGCGGCGAGGCGGGCGGCGACGGCGCGGGGCAGGCCGTGGACGGTGCCGAGGTGGGTCAGATAGCCGACGGCCGTGAACGGCAGGGCGGACGGGAAACGCTCCGGCACGTACGCCGTGCGCGGGCGGCCGGTGATCCGGCCCTCAGTGGGCGCGTCGAGCCGGGCGAGCAGCCGGAGCAGGGTGGACTTCCCGGTGCCGTTCGCCCCTTCTATCCGGGTGAGGGTGCCGGGAGCGAGGGTGAGGTCGACGCCTCGCAGTACCCAGGGGCCGCGGATGCCGTAGCGGCGGCCCACGGCGGTCAGGCGCAGGTCACGGTGCATGAGGGTCCTTCTGGTGCGGTTCCCGTCCGGGTCAGCGGGCCATGCCCCGGCTCAGCTCGGCCGCCCGGGCCCGCAGCGCCGCGGCCCAGGGCCCCCCGTCCCCCGGTCCGGACATCCCGGCGGCCGAGACCTGTACGTCCGTCGGGGGGCCGTCCGGGAAGGCTTCGAGCCGGGCCCAGTCGATGGCGATCCCGGCGCGCTGGGCGAGGACCAGGACGGTGCCGACGAAGCCCTCGGAGAGGGCCAGGATGATGCTGTGGCTCGTGCGGCGGTGCCGGTCGAGCAGGGCGTGCGTGAAGACCGCGAGCACGGCCGGGTCGATCTTGCACTCGTCGTTCCGCATCGGCCCGAGGCCGGACGGAAGCCCCAGCTCGGCCTCGAAAACCTCCACCTGCCGCAGGAAGAGCTGTGCGGCCCTGGTGGCCGGATTCCACAGCGTCTCGTCCCCGATCTCGAAGTACTGGCTCATGAGCACCCCCCGTTCCGTCGATCAAGACGGGTCAGCGTAGCCAGTGGGTTCATCGCCGGGCGCCGGAATTTCCCCCTCGGCGCCGGTGCGTTGATCGGCGGGGTCGCGGCTTCGTAGGCTGGGCTGTCGTGAGCCACGTTCCCGCACCCGCCGCCGCCAGTCCCTTCCAGCCCGAGCGCAGTCCCCGCGACGAGGCCCCGCAGTTCGTGCTGCCGCTCGTCGTACGGATCGAGCGGAGCGCCCCGCCCGCCCGTACCGACGCGCTGGAGACGGCCGCCCGGGCCGTGCTCGTCCTGCTCGGCGACGAGCGCGCGCACGGCGACGGGGAGTGGGCCGAGGCGGTGCGGAACTGGGAGGACGCGCGGATCCGGAAGGTCGTGCGGCGGGCCCGGGGCGCCGAGTGGCGGCGCGCAGAGGCACTGCCCGGCATCACGGTGACCGGCAAGTCCGCCGAGGTCCGGGTCTTCCCGCCGATCCCGCTGGACGGCTGGCCCAAGGACCTGGCGAAGCTCCAGGTCTCGGGCACCGAACTGGACGATCCGGAGCCGCCCCTCCCGGCCGGCCCCGCGGAGCCCGTGCTCTGGCTCAACCCGGACCTGGCGATGTCGGCCGGCAAGGCGATGGCCCAGGCCGGGCACGGCGCCCAGCTGGCCTGGTGGGCGCTGTCCGGCACCGCCCGCGCGGCCTGGCGGGACGCCGGCTACCCCCTCGCCGTCCGCACGGCCGCCCCCGCCGACTGGCCCCGCCTGACCACCGCCGGCCTCCCCGTCGTACGCGACGCCGGCTTCACGGAGATCGCACCGGGGTCGTGCACGGTGGTGGCGGAGCACCCGGCGCTGTGAACAGCCCCTGCTCGGCCGCGCGGGCGGGAGCGCCGAGCAGGTGACCGGGTACGCCGACGAGGTCGCTCATGGACGGACCGCCTTCCGCCCTCAAGGAAGCTCGCCCGCCCGGCCAGAATGACGTCGTCGAACAGCTCAAGGCCCCCCTTACGACGGGAGCGGCATGTTGCGCGCCATCGGCCCAGGTGGACCGCGTGCTTCTGGCCCGCGCGGCGGCTCGCGCGCGCTCCATCGGTTTGTCCGCCCGGACCCCGTCGCGAACAATGGCCCCATGCTCACGCTCGGTATCGAGGAGGAGTACCTGCTGCTGGACCCGGACAGCGGTCTTCCCGTGCCCAAGTCCGAGCAGGTCCGGACGCTGGCCCGCCGACGGTCCGGTCTCCCGGCGGACGAGCTGATGCCCGAGCTGCTGCAGGACCAGGTGGAGATCGCCACCCCGGTCTGCCGCACTCTGGACGACGCGACCCGGCACCTCACGCGGCTCCGCCGGGCGGTGGGCGCGGCGGCGTCCGCGGTGGGCTGCCGGCCGGCGATGACCGGAACGGAGCCCTTCCCGAGCCCGGTGCCGACCCCGCCGACGGACGAGCCGCACTACCGGGAGCTCGCCGCCGAGACCCCCCGGGTGATCCACGAGCACTCCATCTGCGGCATGCACGTCCACGTCGCCGTTCCCGACCGGGACCAGGGTGTGGTCGCGCTCAACCGGCTGCGTCCATGGTTGCCGGTCCTGGTGGCCCTGGCGGCCAACTCGCCGCTGTGGAGCGGACGCGACACCGGGTTCGCGAGCTGGCGCACCCTCGTCTACGGCCGCTGGCCCGTCAGCGGCCCGCCGCCCGTCTTCGCGGACGGCGCGGACTACGAGCGACGCACACAGGCGCTGCTCGACGCGCGGGTGATCCGTGGCCGGGGCCGGCTCTACTGGCACGCCCGGCTGTCCGAGCGCCATCCCACCGTGGAAGTACGGGCCATGGACGTACAGGTGAGGATCGACGAGGCCGTGACGCTCGCGGGCCTCACCCGCGGCCTGGTCGCCACGGCACTGCGGGAGGACGCGGGAAAGGCGCCGCCTCCGCATCACCTCCCGCACGAGCTGCTGACGGCGGCGACCTGGCACGCGGCACGGGACGGGCTGGACGGCGACCTCCTCGACCCGCGCAGCCTGCGCGGCGAGCCGGCCGCCGACGTGGTCGCCGCGCTGCTGGACCATGTCGCCGCGGCCCTCGGCGAAGCCGGTGACCTCGACCGCGTCACCACGGGCGTCCGGCGGCTGCTGGACGAGGGCAACGGAGCGCACCGACAGCGCCGGGCGCTGCGGACGGGCGGGCCCGCCCTCGTCGGCCTCCTCACCGGCGCGGCGCCGGACGCCGGCCCGGCGGTGGACGAACCTCAAATGTTGCTCTGAACGCGTCAGGGAGGGGATTCGGGGCCGTCCGCCGGGGCGATATCCCCGTCACTCGACGCACGAGCACAGGCCGAGGAGGGGGAAGCACCATGCGGCGACTGGGGACGGGGATCGGCTGGCGGCCGGAGATCGCGGACGCCGTGGAGCGGATGCCGGGCATCGACTGGGTGGAGGTCGTGGCCGAGAACGTCTGCCCCGGGCACCTCCCCGAGTCCCTGCTGCGGCTGCGCGAGCGCGGGGTGACGGTGATCCCGCACGGCGTCTCCCTCGGCCTCGGCGGCGCGGACCGTCCCGACGAGGGCCGGCTCGCGGCGCTCGCCGAGCGGGCACAGGCCCTGGGCGCCCCCCTGGTCACCGAGCACATCGCGTTCGTCCGCGCGGGCGGCGCCCTCACCGCGTCGCCGCCGCTGGAGGCCGGCCATCTGCTGCCCGTGCCGCGCACCCGGGACGCCCTGGACGTGCTGTGCGAGAACGTCCGCATCGCCCAGGAGGCGCTGCCGGTGCCGCTGGCCCTGGAGAACATCGCCGCGCTGTTCTCCTGGCCGGGCGAGGAGCTGACCGAGGGGCAGTTCCTGTCCGAGCTGGTGGAACGGACCGGTGTACGCCTGCTGATCGACGTGGCCAACCTGCACACCAACCACGTCAACCGGGGCGAGGACCCGGCCGAGGCGCTGGCCGCGCTGCCCCTGGAGGCGATCGCCTACGTCCATGTCGCGGGCGGCTTCGAGCGCGACGGCGTCTGGCACGACAGCCACGCGCACCCCGTCCCGCGCCCGGTCCTCGGCATCCTGACCGACCTCGCCTCCCGGGTCGCGCCGCCGGGAGTGCTCCTGGAACGGGACGAGGACTTCCCCGAGCCGGCCGAGCTGGAGCGGGAGCTGGACGCGATCCGGGAGGCCGTGACGGTCGGCCGCGGCAGAAGGGGAACGACGGTCGGCGGTACGGCGACGGGAGGCGCCGTCGCCGGTGCGGGGGCCGGGGGTGTCGGAGTCCTGGCGCGTCCGGTGGCCGACGTTCGTGAGCGGCTCGGGGTGGCCCAGGCCGCCGTACTGTCGTCCCTGGTGGCGGGGACGCCGGTGCCGGAGGGGTTCGACCGGGTGCGGATGGGGGTGCAGGCGCGGGCGCTCGCGGCGAAGCGGGCGGGCGTGGTCGCCAAGGTGGCGCCCGAGCTGCCGGTGATCCTGGGGCCGGGGTACCGGGAGGCGTTCCTGGAGTACGCCCGGCAGCGGCCGATGAGCGGAGGCTACCGGCGGGACGCCCTGGACTTCGCCGGGCATCTGCTGAAACTGGGGCGGCCGGCGGACGCGGAGGCCCGCCGGGAGCTGCGGGAATGGTGGCTGGACCGCGCGGGCCCGGCACCGCGGAAGCGGGGGATGACGGCACGGCTGCTGCGGCGCCGCCGCTGAACGGTCGCCCTGAGCCGTGGCCGGCCGACGGGTGCTTGTCCGCCCACCCGGGGGCCGCCTCGTAGGCGTGACCGAGGTGGCGCCCGAACTGCCGGTGATCCTGGGCCGGGATACCGAAAGGCGTCCCCGGAGCACGCCCGGCAGCGGCCGATGAGCGGAGACTACCGGCGAGACGCCCTGGCCGGACCGCACCGGCCCGGCATCACGCGAGCGCAGGGCGACGGCACGGCTGCTGCGGCGCCGGCGCCGAACGGTCGCCCTGAGCCGCGACCGGCCGACGGGAGCTTGTCCGCCCCCAGTAATATGCCAACCCCGCACCCACACCCAAGCACCCCCGGCGTGCGGTGCAGGAGGCACCATGCGACCGCGTCCCCCCGTCCACGGCCGAGGCCTGTTCAGCGGCACCGGGCTCATCGTCACCGCCCTCGCGGCGACGGTCGTGGCCCTGCTCGTCCCGCTGTGGTCCTACGCCGACCGGCAGGACCCGGCGAGCGCGAACGTCCTGAGCGCACAGACGGTGACGACCCCGTTCGGCCCGCTGTCGGCGCAGGACCGGGACTTCGTCACCAGAGTCCGGCTGGCCGGGCTGTGGGAGCTGCCCGCCGGGGAGCTGGCGGAGCGGAAGGGGACCACGCCGGCCGTCCGCACCGCCGGGCGGCATCTCGTCGACGGTCACACCTCCCTGGACGCGCATGTCCGGACCGTGGCCGCGCAGCTCGGTGTGGCCCTGCCCAACGAGCCGAACGAGCAGCAGAAGCAGTGGCTCGACACCCTGAACGCGGCCGGGGGCCAGGACTTCGACCGCCAGTTCGCCGGCCTGCTGCGGCTGGCGCACGGGCGGGTGTTCTCCCTGGTCGCCCAGGTCCGGGCCGGCACCCAGAACTCCCTGGTCCGCGATCTCGCCGACGACGCCAACGCGACCGTCCTGGACCACATCAAGATCCTGGAGGCCACGGGGTACGTCGACTTCGCCGCGCTGGCGAAGGATCTGGCGGCCTCCGCGTCGCCCGTGCCGACCCCGCCGGAGGTCGCTCCGAGCGCCGCCGTGCCGGTCGCACCGTCGCCGGGAGCGACCTCACAGGCAGCGGCTTCACAGGGAGCGGTCTCGCCGGGGGAGATCTCCTCCCTGCCACCCGCCGTCGCCGGCCCGCCGCCGGCGACGAGCAGCCCCTGACCAGCCCGAAAAGCGGAACGTAACGTACCGCCAACACTCCGTCCGGATCGTGAACAGGGCATGGCGTCGGCCCAGGCCCCTGGCATACAAACACGTCATGTTCTGGGTCCTTCTTCTGCTCCTGGCCTGGGCTTTCGCCGGCACGGCCTGCACCCGGCTGTGCCTGACGGCCGTCCGCGCGGCGGCCGTCGAGGCGCGTGACGCACCGGCGGACCGGGAGCATCAGCTGACGCTGTACGAGGCGGCCTTCCTCTCCGGCGGCCCCGCCCGGGTCGCCGACGTGACCCTGGTCTCCATGGCCCGCCAGCGGCGGCTGCTGCTCGCGCACACCGGCTGGGCCACGGTCGTGGACCCACGGGGGCGCGACGAGATGGAACGGTCCGTCATAGGGGCCATAGGGCCCGAGGGGCAGTCGCGGATCGCGCCGGTGCGGGCGCGGGCGGCCGGCGCGGAGGCCGTGGGCCGGCTGGCCGACGGCCTGGTGCGCGCGGGACTCGCGGTGCCCGAGGGCGCGGGGACGAACGTGGGAACCGCCGTCCGGCAGGTGCGGACCGCCGCGCTGACCGTGGTGGCGCTGGCCGTGACCGCCCTGCTGCTCCCCGTCCAGACCGGGACGCCCCGGCTGCTGGTCGGGCTGTGGTTCGCCCTGCCCCTCACGCTGGTGCTGAGCTGCCTGGCCCTCGCCCGGTTCGAGGTGCACCCCTACTCGCGCTGGGCCTCCCCGGCCGGGCAGCGGCTGCTGAGCACGCTGCCCGGGAGGCCGGACGGCGACGAGCGGTCGTTCCTCACCTCCGTCGCCGTACGCGGCGTCCGCGCGGTCGGTGAGCCGGAGCTGCGCGCGGCCTTCGCCCACCGGGACCAGCCCCGGCGGGAGTGAGCGCGACTCCGGGGGCGCATAAGGGGCATTGACGCCGACACCGGCGGGACGGTGCTTGCCTTCCCCCATAGTCATACGAAATATCCCTTTTGTGGTCGCCGGGCCGTGGCAGTCGTGCCATCGCCGCCGCGCACCGAAGGGATACGCGATGAAAGCTGCCGCCCTCTACTCGGCCGCCGGGTCCTTGCTCGTGACCACTCTGGCCGCGGCCCCGGCGAGCGGCGCGCCCGGCACCCCGGGCACCTGGAGCGCCCCCGGCACGGCCGAGCTGCTCGGCACCGCGGTGGCGGCGGCCCGCGCCGGGGCGGCCGGCATCGACTTCGGCCCGTGCTCCGCCGCCGATGTGCCCCACGCCCCGGCCGGCGTGCAGTGCGGCACGGTGTCCGTCCCGCTGGACTACGCGCACCCCGGCGGCAAGCACATCAAGCTGGCCGTCAGCCGCGCCCGGGCCACCCAGAAGGACCCGCACAACAGCAAGCGGAAGGTCCCCCGGCAGGGCGCCCTGGTCTACAACCCGGGCGGCCCCGGCGCCTCCGGCATGTACTTCGCGCTGGTCGGCAAGGTCCCGGAGTGGAAGCAGGTCGCCGCCGCCTACGACCTGATCGGCTACGCCCCGCGCGGGGTGGGCCGTTCGGCGCCGCTGTCCTGCGAGGATCCGAAGCGCTTCCTCAAGGCGCCCACCGCGTCACCGACGCATCCGTCGGAGGCGTACAAGCGGCAGCGCGTCGCGCAGGCCAAGGCGTACGCGCGCGGCTGCGCCCAGCGGTCCGGGAGCGGGCTGCGGTTCTACGACTCGCTCAACAACGCCCGGGACCTGGACGTCCTGCGGGCGGCGCTGGGCGAGAACCGGCTGACCTTCGTGGGGGCGTCGTACGGCACCTACTTCGGCGGCCTGTACGCGGCGATGTTCCCCTCGCACGTGCGGCGCATGGTGCTGGACTCGGCGGTGGACCCGGACCCGCAGAAGATCTGGTACCGCAGCAACCTGGAGCAGTCGGCGGCGTTCGAGGACCGCTGGGCCGACTTCCGGGACTGGATCGCCCGCCACGACGACGTGTACCGGCTCGGCGCCACACCCGCGAAGGTGCAGCGCAGCTACGACACCGCGCGCGACCGGCTGGCCGGGAAGGCGGCGGGCGGCAAGGTCGGTCCCGGCCAGCTGCAGGACGTGTTCCTGTCTGCGGGGTACTACGACGACTTCTGGCCGAGCCGGGCCGCGGCGCTCTCGGCGTATCTGCACGGCGACCCCGCGCCGCTGGTCCGGCTCGCCGCGCCGAACCTCCGGACGGCCGCCGAGGCGGAGAACAGCCGCGCGGTGTACACGGCCGTGGAGTGCAACGACGCGCCCTGGCCGACCGACTGGAAGGTGTGGGACCGGGACAACACCCGGCTCGCCCGGGTGGCGCCCTTCGAGACCTGGGACAACGCGTGGATGAACCTGCCGTGCGCCTACTGGCCGGCGCCCCGGCAGCAGCCGCTGGACGTGCGGACCGGGCCGGGTGAGCTGCCGCCGGTGCTGATCCTGGCGGCCGAGCGGGACGCGGCGGCGCCGTACCAGGGCGCGCTGGAGATGAACCGGCGGCTGGCCGGCTCGGTGCTGGTGACCGAGCGGGACGCGGGCACGCACGGCATCGCGGGCGGACCCAACAAGTGCGTCAACGGACACCTGTACGCGTATCTGCTGGAGGGCCGCGTCCCGGCGCGGCACGCGTCGTGCGCGCCGCGCCCTGAACCGGTTGCCTCCGGCGGTTCGGCCGACAAGGGGGCTCGGCGGGACGCCCTCAAGGGGAAGGCCGGCCGAGGCTAGCCCGAAGGGGCGCTTCAGGCCAGGCCCGCCACCAGTTCTGCGATGTCCTTGCGGCGGCCCGTGAAGAAGGGGATCTCCTCGCGGACGTGCATCCGGGCCTCGGAGGCGCGCAGGTGACGCATGAGGTCGACGATGCGGTACAGCTCGTCGGCCTCGAAGGCCAGGATCCACTCGTAGTCGCCGAGGGAGAACGAGGCGACCGTGTTGGCGCGCACGTCGGGGTAGCCGCGGGCCATCTTGCCGTGGTCGGCGAGCATCCGGCGGCGGTCCTCGTCGGGGAGGAGGTACCAGTCGTAGGAGCGCACGAAGGGGTAGACGCTGACGTAGTTGCGGGGCGTCTCGTCGGCGAGGAACGCCGGGATGTGCGAGCGGTTGAACTCGGCCGGCCGGTGCAGCGCCATGTTCGACCAGACCGGCTCCAGGGCGCGGCCCAGCTTCGTGCGGCGGAAGAGGTTGTACGCCTCCTGGAGCTGGTCGCTGGTCTCGGCGTGCCACCAGATCATGAGGTCGGCGTCGGCGCGCAGGCCGGAGACGTCGTAGGTACCGCGGATCGTCACGTCCTTGGCGGCGAGCTGGTCGAACAGCTCCTGGACCTCGTCGGCGTAACCGGCGCGGTCCTGCGGCAGCACGTCCTTCAGCTTGAAGACGGACCAGAGCGTGTAGCGGATGACCTCGTTGAGGTCCTTGGCCAGCTTGCCCTTGTTCGGGATCCTGCCGGACTCGGTGGTGGGGGCGTCGTCACTCATGGTCCCTATTCTCCCGCTCCGCCGTGCAGGCTCTGCACCGGGTTGGCCGTAAGCTCCCGGATTCCGCTCGGGTCGCCGTCGAGTCCGTCGACGGCCGCGTACGCGCTCGCGACGCACGCCGGGATGCCGACGCCGTCGTACTGCGCGCCGCACACCGCGAGGCCCGGCAGCTTGGCGATGTGCTCGCGGATGCGGGCCACGCGCGCGTGGTGGCCCACCGGGTACTGGGGCAGTCCGTCGGTCCAGCGGGTGACGCGGGTCGCGAGGGGTACGGCGTCCAGGCCGGTGGCCTCGCGCAGGTCGTGCCGGGAGACGTCGACGAGGTCGGCGTCGTCCCGCTGGAGGATCTCCGTCTCGCCGTACCGGCCCACGGAGGTCCGCAGCACGACCACGTCCGGGTCCTCCTCGGCGATCCAGCCCCACTTCTGGGAGGCGAAGGTGGACGCCTTGATGGTGCGGCCGTCGACGGGCGGCACGAGGAAGCCGCTGCCCTCGGGGAGGGCGAGGTCGGCCCGGCGGTAGGCGAGGGTGATCAGGGCCATGGAGGCGTACTCGACGGCGGCCAGCTCGGCGGCGGCTTCGGGGGACTCGGCGCGCAGCAGGCCGGCCGCGACGGGTGCGGGGACGGCGACGATCACGGCGTCGGCATGCAGGACCCGCTCGCCGGCGACCACGCGCCAGACCGTGTGCGGCCGCGCCGCCCCGGGGGGCTGCGCGAGCGGCGAGCCCACCCTTCTCAGCTCCGTCACCGCGGCGCCGGTCAGGATCTCGCCGCCCCGCGCTCGCACCGACTCCGCCACCGCGAGCGGCAGCCGGCCCACCCCGCCCTCGACGCCCATGAAGACCGGCCCGGTCTGCTGGGCCGCGGCCGCCTTCGCCTGGATCTCGCGGACCGCCTCCGTCAGGGAGTCGTGGGCGCGGGCGGCCTGGAAGAGCTGCGGGACGGCCGAGCGCATCGAGATGCGGTACGCGTCGCCCGCGTAGACCCCGCCGAGGAGGGGTTCGACCAGCCGGTCGACGACCTCGCGGCCGAGCCGGGCGGCCACGTACTCCCCCACGGCCACGTCGTCGCCGATCTCGGTGCGGGTCAGGCCGGCGTCGCGCTCGATGCGGGCCAGTCCCTCGTCGGAGAGGACACCCGAGAGCGCGGCGGCGGTGCCGGGCACGCCCATCACATGGCCCTTGGGCATGGGCCGCAGGGCGCCCCGGGTCCAGATCGAGGCGGTCGCGGTGGCCGGCGGCCGGAGCCGCTCGCCGAGGCCCACCTCGCGCGCGAGGGTCACCGCCTCGGGGCGGCGGGCGAGCATGGACTCGGCGCCCAGGTCGACCCGCACGCCGGCGATCTCGCCGGGCAGCAGCTTGCCGCCGACCCTTCCGCCGGCCTCCAGCACGGTCACGCGCGCGCCCCGCCCCAGCAGCCGGTGCGCGGCGGCCAGCCCGGCGATGCCGGCCCCGATGACGACGACGTGCCCCAAGCCCCTACCCGTTGCGCTCATGTCCCCCACTCTCTCAGACCCCGCGAGCGCCTCTCAGGGGCAGGCCGGAGCCGGACGGGGGGGGGCGCGGCGGACGTGCGGGGCGCGGGTGGCGGCGGGGGCGCGCTCGTCGTCCGGCGAGGTGGCGCGGAGGGGCCGG